>JBPCUG010000237.1:0-3627 GCA_051011275.1 Cyclobacteriaceae bacterium
ATATTTATCAGTAAGGGGCACGGAGCATACTTAGGAGAGCCAAACCCGTTATCTAATACTCTAAGTATGGCAAGACAGACGTCCAGCCCAATAAAATCTGCCAGCTGCAATGGCCCCATGGGATGAGCCATTCCCAATTTCATTACCGAATCTATCTCAGATACTCCGGCAACACCCTCAAACAAGGTATAGATAGCTTCATTGATCATTGGCATTAAAATACGATTGGCTACGAAACCGGGATAGTCATTCACCTCAACTGGTATCTTTTTAATCTTCTCGGAGAGTTTCATTATATCCTGTGTCACCTGGTCAGAAGTTTGGTATCCCCTGATCACTTCCACCAATTTCATTATCGGCACCGGATTCATAAAGTGCATGCCAATTACTTGTTCTGGTCGATTGGTAGCTGATGCAACCTTGGTAATTGATATGGAGGAAGTGTTAGACGCCAATATAGTAGCTGAATCGCAGCTTTTGTCTAGCTGTTCAAATATCTTGAGTTTGGTATGTAAATCTTCCGTAGCTGCTTCCACCACCAAATCTGCATCCTTTACACCTTCGCTTAAGTCAGTAAAAGATTTTATGTTATTAAGGGTAGCCTGTTTTATCTGGTCTGTGATCAGCTCCTTTTTAAGTTGTCGATCCAGGTTTTTAGCAATAGTGCCTAGTGCTTTTTTCAAGGCTTCAGCATTGATATCCACCAGGGAAACACGGTATCCATGTTGAGCAAATACATGGGCGATGCCGTTGCCCATAGTTCCTGATCCGACTACTGAAACGTGTTGCATAGATTAGACTTTTATCACAAAGTTAAGAAGTTTTAGTCACTATGAATAATGATCTTATGCCTAGAGGGAGGTGAACCGATTCTTGATTTGCTTTTCTGCCGGTTCAAGTTTGAGTATATCGGAAGGTTTTACACACAAAACAGCCTGGTCGTTTCGTATGGCGATAGGGCCCTTTATTAATTGCGGGTTCTTCATTAGTACATTCAACCAACCCTCATCGTCAAAGGCATTTCCTCTGATTTTGGCCTGATATTCGGGGTGGGCCTTATTCAGCAGTTTCTTTGGGTGCAAGTGGAGTTGATCCAACATATCCTTCCAAATTGTGGTAGTCAATTTCACTTTACGGTAGTCCATCTCATTCACATGAGTAGAAAGGGAATGGGCTATTGCGCGGGTTTGCTTCCCGGTAGTTGTAGAAGGGTCAAAATAAAGAAACAGCTCATTGGGATGAAATTTCATGTATTTGCCTGTTGGCCTTTGGGTAAAATACTACTTTTCGCAGTTAATTCAAATCGGGGCCTTCTATGGACTCAGATGTGATTACAAAACTGCTGTAAGGGGGAAGGTTTAAAACCCTGTCTATGGTGGGTTTAGCAGTGGAAGTCTGAAAATAGATTTCTTCAAAACCTTCTGGTAATTCCTGTGCAAGTGGCTTGGCGGAGAGGTTGTGTACCACAAAAAGGGAATCGTTATGGTAAACGCGATAAAAACTTGCAGTACCTGGCAGGTTTTTCTTCACTTGGCCTATCTCTCCATAAGTTAAAATAGGATGATTATTTCTGGCGGCAATGAGATTTTTATAATGTTGAAAGATCGAGGAACTGTCATTCGATTGTACCTCCAATGCCACCACACTTTCCTCGGTTGTGTACTGCGGCTTTAGCCAGGAAGCCTCACAGGATCCAGATCCCGAATCCCAATTGAACGGCTCCCGAATATGCTCATCAGGTTTCATGCCTTGCATCCCAATTTCTTCTCCGTAATATATATAAGGCGAACCGGGTAAGGTTAGAAGAAGTGCTGCTGCCATTTTAGCTTTGTTTTGGTCGGCATTCAACGTACTCATTACTCTGTTTTGGTCATGATTAGTAATAAAAGTAGCATCTATAAATTCATCGGTGATGGAGTTATAGAAGTCCCTGATCTTTTTGTGCCTAGCAACTAGCGCCTGGCCATCTTGATTGTTTACTGCATTGATAATTTCATACCCAATATCAAAATTGAATAGTGTAGGTAGCCCTTTTAGGTAGGGAGCCACCATTTCAGCGTCGGACCAGACCTCACCGATTAACTGGACATTCGGATTGACCTTTTCCATTTCCTCACGGAAGGTGATCCACCATTGATGATTGTCAGTTGCCCTTTCGTCGGGGAAGATATGCTTCGCTGCATCAAGCCTGAAACCGTCTACGCCAACTTCTTCCAACCAAAACCTTCCGATATCGAAGATCTCTTCACGGACCTTGGGATTATCAAAATTAAGGTCAGGCATACCACCCCAGAAAAACCCATAGTAATGTTCAGGATCTCCCTCTACAGGGTGCCATTGCGTGATGTTATCGGAATCGAGGGAAACCTCTTTCTTTGCAATTTGGCTAGCAATGGAATCTTTATTGGCCCAGACATAATAGTGCCTGTACTCACTTGTAGTATCGCTGATAGCCTCTTGAAACCAGGGATGGTCTCGGGCGGTGTGATTGATCACCAGGTCCATGACCACTTTTATATTACGTTGATGTGCCTCGTCCAGAAAGCTTTTGAAATCGGATAACGTACCATAGTCAGGATGCACATTTTGGTAATCAGTAACGTCGTATTTATGATAGCTAGGTGAGGGGTTAATCGGCATCAGCCAAACCGCTTCGACTCCTAGGTCTTGTAAATAGTCAAGCTTAGAGATAAGCCCTTGAAAATCGCCAATACCATCTCTGTCGGAGTCGCAAAAGGATTGCACAAATATCTCATAGGTAACCGCATAAGGCCAGTTGCCTGCTAGAACAAATGACTGGTTTGAATGTTTCTGCCTCTCTTGACCACCATCGAAGCAGCTGGTAAGTACTAATAGTAGTAGTAATAAGAGATGGATAGACTTAGGCATGCTTTAAATGTAGCATATTTTTAATAAATCTACGAGGTCTATTTATCGACAATAATCTTTTGCGAGTATTTGTACCTATCAGAAATAACTTGCACAATATATATCCCTGAAGTGAGATCAAAGGTGCTTAATCTTTCGATCCCTGTATTTGAGGTAGGTGTCAATCGATAGCTTTTCAACTGACGTCCGGCTAGGTCTGAAAATTTGATTTCATATTGACCCGTTGAATTGTAATCGAAACCTATCGAAAGATGACTTCTTGAAGGATTAGGAAACAGTCTTATTGGAGACTGTTCAGGTAGTTCAGGTAGTTCAGTTATTAAGTCACCATCAGGGGTTACCAATTGTACATCGGTAAATACATGAAACTCGCCAGGAGATAGGTTAAACGGCTGACTGGTATCTTGAATATCATATTGCTCACCGCTAAAAAAATCATACCATTGCCCGGTTGACTGAAAATCGGGGTCAATAGCTTCCTCAGTAATTCCAAAGTTTCCAATAATGGTCACATTCATGTTGCTGTGATCTATATGAATGCTTTTCAAGTTCCCTTGTGAGACCCAGCGAAAATCGCCGTCCTGAAGCGCCTCCATTTTACGAAGTGCAATCAGAGCTTTATATACCTCATACAACTTCTTTCGGGGAACAAGATCAAGGTATTCCCATTTCGTGGGCTTGATGCCTGTTCTTCCATTTTGTTCAATGTCTACATCATACCCAAACTCACCGAATTGC
>JBPCUG010000238.1:0-2651 GCA_051011275.1 Cyclobacteriaceae bacterium
GGCTTGGTTTTTTTCAGCTTGATAACTTTGCCCTTTGCGATTTATAGAGATGGTTTCGGAGCTTGTTTCCAAACCTTCCTTAGAGCTGATAGGCACCATGGTAAGGGTAAAACTTTGACAAGCAGAGATCTGCCCTAAACCACTTTTTTCCATAAACGTTGGCAGATTGGCATTTAGATCAGCCTTGATGTCTTCGAACAATTGTTTGTCGGAAACATCAATCAATAATATCGCCTCGTGCTTCTGTACTTGCTCGCAATCGGTAAGCGAGTTGCAGCCACCTAGCACTGCCAGGAAAGCCACTACTATGAAGTGCTTTATCTTTTTCATAGCTTTTTGTTTAGGATAGATTATAATATACTCTCATGTCCCTGGAGTTGGGCCAGTCGGGTTGCACCACCAGACCTTTTACCTGATCGTTTTTCAGGATGTCCATAAACTCCGTCTTGTAGTGGTTCAGCTGCATCTCCAATCTTTTCAATAGCAATTCATTGGACATGAAAAGATGGTCCTTCTCTTGCTTTAACTTTTCCATTTCAGATTGCTTTCCTTGCAATTCACCTAAGAGGGTATGTAGCCGATCAGTATTGGGCGCCACTGCCTTTTTCTGCGCCTCGGTCAGGGACCCAATACTGTCTTCGGCCATCTTGATCTGATGTAAATAATAATTTCTCCGTTCTGCTACTTCGTCTGTACCTGCCTCCGGTGACAAGGGCACTTGAGGTTCCTCTACCTTAGGCACCTTGCGTTTGACGAAAGTTTGCATGATCACAAAAAACAGGAAGACAAAAATACCGGGCAACATATCGTTGTTGCGATAGAAGTTTACCCAGAAAGGGTAGGGCGAAGGCTCGCTGAGCACCTCTGCTGCTGGTTCAGCTACTTCATCTGTTAGCGACCATTGTTCAGCCACGCTAGTAGCCCCTTCAATAGGAGGATAGGCTTCGTTAAGCATTAGAGGCCCAATGAGCATGGTGATAAGCATAATAAAACTGAAACCTAAAAAGATCAGGTACACCGGTTTTTTTACCTTTTTGAAATAGCGACCTACCACGTGAATAAGGAAAGCACTACTCCCAAAGAGAGACTTCTCACGATCATATCTTCAATGCCCTTACCATCCCTCCGGCTATGCCATTGCACATAGGTCATAAAGATCTCGCCCACCAACCAGATAGCAAAAAAGCCCAGGATCTCCTTCCAGCGGATCCATCTTTGCTTGGCTTTCGGTGGTGGCGGTGGCTCGACTTCTTCAGGTTTGTCAGTAGGAGGGATGAAGCCCCGTTTGAGCATGGCTTTATCCAGTTGCGCCAGCTTAAATTTCAGACCTTCCAGGCGCGCCTTCTCCGCTGCAATCTCCCCCTGGTTATATTGCAGTAGTCCATTCCCTTCTTGCTCCAGCGCCTGGGTTGGTCCGTTAAAAGCCAGTATTGCCTGACTTAACACTTTTAGTTGCACATCTGTCTGTTGGACTTTCAGCTGGTTTTCTCTAAGGCCGCTAAACTCCTCTTGATTGAGGATCTTTAGTTGGCCATTGGACCAGTGATACGTTCCATTTTCATCTCGCCTGGGCGTACTGTCCAGGTCTACGTCCCGACGTACGGTCGTATAAGCTTGTAGATCTTTCATGATATCTGGATCTAAGCTTCTACTGTCGCTTGCGCGGTTTGAAGAATATGGCGAATGCGCATCAGTACCAATTCCCTGTCGTGAATGGTTTTGATTTGAGGCGCTTGAGTAGCTTGGTTTTCAGGTGGCGTTTGGTCAGTCACCTGTTTGAGCTTGTCGAGATACTTGGCAGTGGTTTTCATTGGCATAACACGTAATTAGATTTAACACACACTTTATCAACTGTGTGAGATATGATTTTATTGTGAGTGTCCGGTTTGGAAGGAAAAATTGTTCGGGAGTGGACAGGTTGGACTATGATCGGGAAGACAAAGCGACCTTGATAAGTGATCTAAAGTCCCCTAAATTGAAGATTGTCTAACGAACCAATGGAACAAATTGCTTACTTCTTCCAAATGCTCAAACACAATGTGGTCCTTTCCACCATTCTTGCTACTGGCAATTTCTCCGAGGTAGATCTCTCTCAAGTGGAGCATAATATCATGACTGATCAAGGTATGGAATGTAGAAATTTCGTCTTAGCAGAAGGTGATACATTTTCTCTGGTTCATGTTACTTTTTCCGAACAGTTTGGAACTATGATTAATTTTTATACCGACAGGGCTCAGTACATGGAAAATAGCAAGTACTATTTTGGCAAGAACACCTATGTCAAAAGTAAAAAAGGCATGTGGGGCTCAAAGGTGGGATCTAAACACTTGAAGTTTTATGAGCTTGAGCCACCATTAGATGTAACCCTTAGAAATAGCTCTCAATACGGATACACAGTAACTTTGAGATTCGATAAAAACCTAAAGGAGAAACATGCACAATTTACGGATGCTCAGCTTTTGGAATTGTATACTGCGCTTTGCAAATTCCAAGATGAACAGGAGCTGGAGCGGCCTGTTGCGCTAGCCGAATATGAAATACTTGACGTGCTTGATATAATGCAAAAACGAAATGTTTTAGCATCGTTGGGGACGCTTATAGATCATGAAGATAAAGCAGTGAGAACCAAAGTAGCCAAGCACTTTCTTTTG
>JBPCUG010000239.1:0-9261 GCA_051011275.1 Cyclobacteriaceae bacterium
GTGATCGATAGGATCAAAGACCCTCAATTTAAATCTGCTTTGATCTATCCGCTGTTCGTACAAGGTCAAAAGATAGGCTCTATGGTTTTGCTGAAAGAAGTAACCGGAGGATTTAATAAGGATGTTGTAAATATCATCAAGACATTTGGCAATCAAGCCGGTGTATCGATTGAAAACTTCAGGCTACTGCGTTCCGCATTACAAAACGAAAGGTATCAGGAGGAGATAAAGATTGCTAAAAGGGTTCAGGAAAGTTTGCTGCCGAACGACCTTGAATCCAACGGTACGATGGATATCGTGGCTTTCTCGACTGCTGCTGATGAGGTTGGGGGTGATTATTACGATGTCTATCGAGTAAATGATGATAAAATGGTAATCATCATTGGGGACGTATCCGGAAAAGGAACTTCTGCGGCATTCAATATGTCTCAAATGAAAGGTGTGTTCCATAGCCTGGTTCCGCTCAACCTTTCGGCCAAAGACTTTCTGATCAGGGCTAATGATGCATTGAGCCGTTGTCTGGAGCGAACCTCATTCATAACACTTTCCTATTTTATTATCGATACTAACAGTCGACAGATTGAATTTTGCCGTGCCGGTCATTGCCCTTCGTTGTTTTATAGCCAGCAGAAGGGCAAAACCTGCTTTTTAGAAAATAAAGGTATGGGGCTTGGTATTATTCGAAACCAGAAATACAGTCAATATATTGAGGTAAATCAGCTTTCTTATGGTTCGAATGATCTATTAGTCCTTTATACTGATGGAATAACAGAGGCAAAAAACGCTGAAAATATTGAATTTGGCTATGAAAGATTGCAACAAATTGTCGCTGAGAACGTACAGAAACCAGCTGGAGAAATTCAGAAAGTGCTAATTGACGAGCTTTATAAATTCACAAAAAGTGAATCTATTGCTGACGACTACACTACCTTGATTATTAAGTTTAAATAACTTTGAAATAAAATAAACCGTTAATACTGCATATGGATATTTCCAATCTCGTTCAGGACGACATCTATGTAATTAAAATATCGGGTGATGTGGATGCGAGTTCTTCCATATTTTTGGATGAGGCCATTAGTGAGGCCATAAGCAAAGGCCAGAGCAAGATTTTGATCGATTGCCGAGAACTAGAATATATATCATCCGCAGGCCTCGGTGTTTTTATGTCATATATTGAAGAGGTAAACACAAAGCAAATTAGCTTGATTATTTTTGGCTTGAGCGAGAAAGTGGAGAATGTTTTTAAAGTTTTAGGACTTGACCAGCTATTAAACATTGTTGATACAGAAGAAAGCGCCAAAGAGATCCTCTGATGAAACAGCAATTGAAGGTTTACTGTCAAAAGGAAAAGCTCAAAGACATTCGAGTTTTTGTAGAAAAAATCTTAAAGAAACACAGTATTTCCGATGTAGAAATTAATAAGCTGGTGCTTGCGGTAGATGAAGTTTGCGCCAATTTAATGATCCACTCCCACCAATGTAACCCCACCAAACAGATTGGTGTCACAGTTAATGTAAGCCCTAGGGAAGAGATCATTTTTGAGATAACAGATTTCGGCGAAGGGTTTAATATTTGTAATTATAAGGAACCCTCTCTTGAAGAAATTATCAAAAAGCAAAAGAAAGGTGGTGTGGGATTGATCCTGGTTAAGCGGATAATGGATCGGATCGAATTTACCAAGAAGTCCAACCTCAATATCTGCCGTCTAGTAAAGAAGTTCCGAGTAGCCTGATTGGCTTTTTAACATTTTTTGACACTCTCTTAAACCATTCTCTGCTAAAAAATCATTAAAATTGCAGGTATTTTAGCCCCTTTCGAGGCTTAAATCCACACAGATGAAAAGTATTGGCTGTTTTCTTGTTGGGCTGCTGCTAATAAGCGCCTGCACTTCCGTTAAAACCCCGGGAAGCAAAACACTTTTTACAGTGGATAATGAATCTGTTACCGCTGATGAGTTTAAATACGTGTATCAGAAGAACAATTTCAATCGCTCTGAGGAGATAAGTAGTGCGGATGATATAAAAAACTACCTGGATCTATATATAAATTTCAAATTAAAGGTTCGAGAAGCAGAGTCTCGCGGGCTGCATGAAAGTGAAGCTTTTAAAACCGAGTTAGAGGGATATCGCAAGCAATTGGCTAAGCCCTACCTTACAGAGACTGCAGTCTCCGAACAACTGGCGAAACAGGCATATGAGAGATTACAGTTGGAGGTAAATGCAGCTCACATTTTGATCGGTATTCCCGGCACTGGTACGCCTGAAGATACACTGGCTGCATATCAGCAAGCAATTACAGTTAGGGAGCAGGCTCTAAAAGGAGGTGAATTTACTGCCTTGGCATCTGAGTACTCTAAAGACCCATCAGCAGCAACAAATGGTGGCAATCTTGGATATTTTTCTGCTTTACAAATGGTGTACCCTTTTGAGGAAGCAGCCTATAGAACGGAGATAGGAGCTATCTCCCAGCCTGTGCGAACACAGTTTGGGTATCACTTGGTAAAAGTGTTGGATAGGAGGCCTGCCAGGGGTAAAGTAAAAGTCTCTCATATTATGATACGAGCAGCTGAGGGCATATCAGATATGGATTCACTGTCTGCAAGTAAACAGATCAATGAAATATATCAGAGGTTGCAAAACGGAGGAGTTTGGGATCAACTCTGTCAGCAGTTTTCTGACGATCTCACCACGCGATCCAAAGCCGGAGCCCTGCCATGGTTAGGGGCTGGTGACATGAATAATATCCCTAGTTTTGAAAAGACAGCTTTTGAATTGGATCAAATCGGTGAAATCTCGCTTCCAGTCCAAACACCATACGGCTGGCATATTATACGTCTGGATGATAAAAAGGACCTGGAGCCTTATGAGGAAAAAGCTGAAGAGCTAAAACAAAAGATAGCAAGGGACTCTCGCTCGGAACTTAATCAGCAGGCACTAATTAAAAGGCTTAAAAGCGAAAACCAATTCGTCGCCTTTGCGGATAATAGAGCATTGTCTTTGGATGCATCGAGCGATTCTTTATTCCTTGGTTCCGGGTCTTATGGACATACAGCCAGCAAGTTGAGTCTGCCGGTATTTAAGATTAAGGATAAGGACTATCTGATAGAGGATTTCTATAAGTACATTGCAAAAAATAACAAACCCGGGCAGTTTCGAAGCAGTGAAGAGGCAAAAGAAAAACTTTATCAAGAATTTGAGCGATCAAGTTTGATCAGATATGAGGAAGACCATCTGGCTGAGAAATATGAAGACTACAAGATGCTGTTCCAGGAATATCGCGATGGAATCTTATTATTTCAATTGATGGATGAAATGGTTTGGGATAAAGCCATTAAAGATACCACCGGCCTAAAGAATTTTTTTGCTGCCCATCACGATCAATACGTATGGGAGCCAAGAGCAAAGGCTACGGTCTATTCAGCCAGTAAGTCTCAAATAGTTGAGCAGATAAAGGCATTTTTGCGGGACGGACACTATGAGCAGGAAAAATTTGATTTCGCCAGAGCGGCCGGCGATGAAAATCAGGCCTTTTCGGAAATTGAATATAAGATACTTGATCGAACTATTGTCAGGCTCAAACAAAACCCGGGTGTCATATTAGATGTGAACTATGACAAATCTCAGGACCGGTACAATCAGCTGAAAGATTCTCTAATTCAATATCTTGAAAACAACAAAGTGGCAAAGTCCCAAGTTAATGTTGCAAGTGGTAATCACCAGGCAAACACCTTTCTCCTCAATTTGCGCTGCACCACAGCCAAATGCTTGGAAATTGCGTTAAATGAAAAGGATCCATTGAACTTAAAGGTGGAAGAGGGGCTTTATGAAAGAGGTAGTCATCCGGTAGTTGATCAGGTCGCTTGGGAAGTCGGTGTTGCAGAAATAGATCTCCTGGAACAACATCATCTGGTAGACATTGCAGAAATAATCCCTAAAACGCCAAAAGAGTTAAAAGAAATACGCGGCCAAGTGATATCCGATTATCAAACACAGTTGGAAGAAGAATGGGTGCTTGAATTACGCGCAAAATACTTAGTAAATGTAGATGAAAATGTACTTGAAACAACCATTGAAAGTCTTGAAAACTAGTTGGGTAATCCTTTTTGCCTTGGGATTGGTTTCTTGTGGCCTTTTTCAAAGAAAAGAAGAACCTCCATCAGCAGTTTTATCCTTGAAACCTATTGCCAGAGTATATGATCAATATCTTTACCCGGAGGATCTGGATGGTCTGACTCAAGAAGGCATCAACAGCTCGGACAGCGCGGATATTTCAGAAAGATACATCAAGAGCTGGATCAATAAGAAATTGCTGATCTCTCAGGCATCGTCAAAGATTGATTTCGATGAGGCAGCTTTAGCACGGAAGATCCTCGACTATCGATATGCGTTGATCGTTCATGAATTCAAACAGTATTACATCAATCAGCATCTTGACAAGGATGTCACAGATCAAGAAATTGAAACCTACTATCGCGAGCACGAGGACAATTTTCAGCTAAAACAGAATATAATGCGGGGGATCTTTATTAAGGTGCCCAATGAGGCTCCGAGAATCAACAAGATCAGTCGCTTGATCCGATCAAAAAAAACAGAGGACTTAGAGGAGCTAAGATCCTACTGTTTTCAATTTGCTGCTTATCACCAACTCGATGAGGAAATTTGGCATAACTTTGAAGACGTGATCCGAAATACCCCCATGGTAAGCATCATAAATCAGGAACAATATTTGAAGCAAAACAAGTACGTGGAGACCTCTGATCAGAACTATAGCTATTTTATGTACATTGATGAATACAAAATCTCCGACCAGATCTCTCCATTGGAATTCGTAAGGGATGATATTATCAATATCATCCTAAACAAAAGAAAGATAACATTATCAGATCAACTGGAAGCCGAAATCTACAACCAAGCCAATGAAAACAATGATTTTGAGATATATAGAAACTAAGGCGCTTGTCTGCCTCACAATATTGCTGGTGGCAGCTCACAGTAGTTGGTCACAAGCTACTGACCCTGTGGTAATTGATAAGATCATTGCCAAAGTAGATGATAACACTATCTATAAATCTGACCTGGAGGGAGCATATTTACAATATTTGTCTAATGGCCAGCCCGCAGGATCTGAAACCAAATGCAAGATTTTCGAAAACCTAGTAATCAACAAGCTGATGGTGGCAAAAGCAGAGATCGACTCGGTGATCGTGACCGACGAGGAGGTAGATAGTAACCTTGATGAAAGAATGCGCAGGATTCTTGCACAAATTGGCGGCGATGAATCTGAAGTAGAGAGATATTACGGAAAATCACTCCAACAAATACAAAGCGAGATTAGGGAAACCGTACAAGAGCAGTTAGTGGTTCAAAGGATGCAAAGTGAGATAACTTCGGAGATAAAGGTAACTCCTGCAGAAGTCAGGACTTTCTTCAAAAATATTCCTAAAGATAGCCTACCCTATTTTTCCGCTGAGGTAGCTATCGGTCAGATCGTTAAATTTCCGGGGGTTGGCAAGGCTCAAAAAGAAGAGGTAATAGGCAAATTGCGAGAGATAAAGAAACAGGTAGAAAATGGGGCATCGTTTGAAGAGCTAGCTAAGAAGCATAGCGAGGGACCATCAGCGCCTCAGGGAGGCAATCTTGGCTTCCAAAAAAGAGGGGATTTGGTACCCGAGTATGAAGCCACTGCCTTGCAGCTTAAGCCTGGTGAGCTATCAGAGCCTGTTGAGTCACAATTTGGGTTTCACCTGATCCAATTAATTGAACGCAGAGGTAACGAGTATAACTCCCGGCATATCCTGATGCGCGCCGAGTCATCCGAAGCAGATGTGGAAGAGGCTAAACATTATTTGGATAGCCTTAGAAACTTAATCGTTAACGATAGTATCTCCTTTGAAAAAGCGGCCAAAGAATATTCGGACGATCAGGCTACAGCCACTAGTGGAGGTTTTTTAATGGGAAGCACAGGCGCCTCCTACGTTCCTACTAACGAATTGGACTTCGAAACCTTTCTTACCATCGATACGATGAGCATTGGAAATATTACCGCACCTCTTAACTATCGGATGGAAGATGGACAAACTGCTGCTCGCATCATCCTATACAAAGATAAAGTCAGTCCCCATCAGGCCAATTTGATTGAAGACTACCAGAAAATTGCTGCAGCCACCCTGGCTAAAAAACGAAATGATATTCTAGACAATTGGTTTGAACTGGCCCGGTCAGAGGTCTTTATTGAGATAGATCCAGAATACAATACATGTCAAATTCTGCAATAAAATAGTTCTTCTCCCTTATCTTTAATACATGGAAACATTCAATTCAGAAGTAGATGCAGCCGATGGCCTCTGCCAAGCTTTTCAAAAACTGAAAAATGAGATCAGCAAGGTCATTATAGGTCAGGAGGAGGTAATTGATCTTATGCTCACCTCCGTTTTCTGCCAGGGGCATAGTTTGCTTGTGGGAGTGCCAGGCCTAGCCAAAACATTACTGATCCATACTATTGCCGATGCTCTGAATCTCAGTTTCAACCGTATCCAGTTTACACCAGATCTAATGCCATCCGATATACTTGGTGCTGAAACATTGGATAAGGATCGAAATTTCAAATTTATAGAGGGACCTATCTTTGCCAATATAATTCTGGCAGATGAAATCAATCGTACTCCTCCAAAAACACAAGCCGCGCTTTTGGAGGCGATGCAAGAATACAAGGTCACAATTGCGGGTAACGATTTTAAATTGCAGAAACCTTTTTTCGTATTAGCAACACAAAACCCCATTGAGCAAGAGGGCACTTACCCGCTACCGGAAGCCCAGCTTGACCGGTTTATGTTTAATATCGCATTAGACTATCCTTCGTATCAGTCAGAAGTAGAGATTGTAAAAAATACCACCGCGATTAATGATTACAAGGTTACACCGCAATTGAGTGGTGAAGAAATTAAATTTTTTCAGGAGTTGGTACGCAAGGTACCAGTTGCCGATAATGTAGTGGAATACGCGGTTAATTTAGTTCATAAAACAAGGCCCGAAACATCCTTGGCCACTGAAAAGACTAATCAGTACCTAGAATGGGGTGCTGGGCCCAGGGCCTCTCAATATTTGGTGCTTGCTGCGAAATGCAATGCATTGATGAAGGGAAAATATTCTCCTGATATTGAAGAGGTTCAGGTAACGGCCAAACCCATCCTCCGTCATCGCATTGTACGTAACTTTAAAGCTGAAGCAGACGGGATCACCGTAGATAGCATCATAGAGGACTTGCTGTAACCTTTAGTTAGTCTATGGCTAAAAATAAATCAAAAGTCCTCTCTTATCTGGCTTTAGGTGACTCCTATACGGTCGGTGAAGGTTTACCTCTAGAACATAGCTTTCCAGCCCTTTTAGCAGAAAAGTTAAAAAATCAGCGTTTCAATGTGAATGTGAAGGTCGTTGCCAAAACCGGTTGGACTACCGATGAATTGCTTGAGGCTTTAAAAAGTGAAAAGTTAGATAATAAATATGATTTGGTGTCCTTGTTAATTGGTGCCAACAACCAATATCGCAATTACCCAGATCGAAATTTCAAACTAGAATTTGAGAGGCTACTCAAAAAGGCGGTTAGCTATTCTGGGAGCATTAAGCGAGTTGTGGTTGTATCAATCCCTGACTACGGGTGTACCCCTTTCGGGCTGCAGAAAGATAATAAAGGTAGCATCGGTATTCATATTGACCAATTGAATGCTTTCAGCCGGTCCCTTTGCGCGAGAGAAAATATTGCCTATTGTGATATCACACCTTGTAGTCGCGATCTAACTACTCCTGGATTGCTGGCCAAAGATGCTCTTCATTATTCGGCCAAAATGTATCGACGCTGGGTCAATATACTCCATCCCATTACTGTGGAGATGCTTTCGAAAGAAGCCGACTAAGGAGCATTTGAAACAGTTAAAAAAATACCATCTCTAAAGGTGAAATATTCTCGTAGTGGCAATGTAGCAGGACCTCCGGTAGGGAATCCATTGAAATCAAAAGTAGAACTGCAACAATTATCGATCATAAAAAACCCTGAGGTCTCCACTTCCACACGAGCACATGAATCTAGAGGCTGGTAAGAACAGTTCCTTTCAAAAGCTCGATAGGTATTTTGGTCCTGTCTATAAATTACAACTCCTCTGACCCCTTCATCATTTAACTCAACATGACCTCCAACCAACTGCAGCGGGAGAAATTGCTGGTTGGTCAAGTTAATCGTTCTGTTTACGATAGCAATTGGTATCCCATCCTCCGGTAAATTATCACTGCAGCCCGTCAGCATTCCAGAAATCAGCAGTAGATGTATAATTTTTGATGTGCTCAATTTAATGGGATAATCAATGAAGCTTTTATCTGAGAACAACGAATTTTCTGGAATTCTATTTTCTTCCAAGGGTTCAAAAGATGGACATTGGTCCTATCAAAAACCCAAGGAAACGAACTGCTTCAGAAATCTAATATCGTTTTCTGTAAAGAGCCGTAGGTCATCAATACGATATTTAAGCATGGCGGTTCGTTCGATACCCAGTCCAGCAGCAAACCCAGTATATTTCTCTGGATCAATATTACAATTGGCCAATACGTTTGGATCGACCATACCTGAGCCCCCGATTTCCACCCAACCAGTATACTTGCAAATATTGCATCCTTTGCCATTACAAATCTGACATGAAATATCTATTTCGGCACTGGGTTCGGTAAAAGGAAAATAAGATGGTCGGAACCGTATTTTTGTGTTTTTACCAAACATTTCCCTTGCGAAATGATATAGGGTATGCTTTAGATCTTTGAAGCTTACATTTTCATCTACATAGAGTATCTCGTACTGATGGAATATGCAATGTGCTCTTGCCGATATCGCCTCATTCCGAAATACACGACCATGCGATAATGTACGTATAGGTGGTTGCTGGTTTTCCATCACCCGTATCTGCACGTTGGAGGTATGAGTGCGCAAGGCTATATCCTGGCTCTCTCCCTTTGAACTGGTCTTTTTCTTAATGAAAAAAGTATCCTGCATTTCTCTGGCTGGGTGGTTTGGAGGAAAATTCAAGGCAGTAAAATTATGCCAATCGTCCTCTATCTCGGGCCCCTCTGAAACATTAAACCCAATACGTTCAAATATCTCAATAACTCGCTCCCAAACGGCGCTCAATGGGTGAACTGCTCCCAAAGAATCACCTGCCGGTGGTAAAGTAAGATCAATTGGCGCATCTGAAATTTGATCATTTTCACTACCCAAACC
>JBPCUG010000240.1:0-3633 GCA_051011275.1 Cyclobacteriaceae bacterium
GTCTCTGCATATTTTTCCTTGTTCCCACGGTAAAACTTATAAGCAGAGGACGCTTTGTAGTTAGTGACTTTTGCCTCTTCATTAAAATACTTGATACGAAGGTCATACATCTCCAAAACCTTGGCTTGATATTCGGCCTTCTTCGCGGGGTCAGTTTCTTTTGTGGCTAATCCTTCATATATCTTGGCACCGTTTATATAGATTGATGGGTTCAGATCAGGTGCATTAGTATGGAGCCACGCTAAGGGTCCTAATGCGGTACTGTAGTCCCCCTGCCGGTAGGAATCAGTATACATTACGTTCTTTTCTTCCGCCGTGGCTTTGTCTTCTGGCCAATTCCAGCCATTTTGTGCTTGCAGTCCACAAACACTGATAAAAAGCAATGTTAACCCTAAAATTGTTCTCATTTGTGACATCTTATTTTTAATCAAACTTTCTTTTAATAAACCATCTATTGTCGTTAATAGTGAATCCAAAACGGGCTTGGAAGTATTGTTCTCTAACCAGATTATTACTTGTATTGCCCCGTTGGCCATACTTGAACCCTAAATTTACGCTAGAAAAGTTTTTCACCGGTAATGATACACCAAAATTAATACCAAAATCGTTAATTTGTTCATTATTAACTAAATAAGGGGTTTGCTGATAGTTAATCCCAAATCTATAGGTGGTTCTTTTCAAATAACTCCCCACAGAAAACAAATCCGGGGTGAACCACCCGCCAAAGGTGAATTCAAAACTATCTTCAAGGCTGCTCTGCGTCTGCCCAAATCCTCTATAAGCAGACCAGTTGGCAGTATTAATATCCACCCCTATCAGCCACTTATATTTTTTTTCAAGTGAAATACCAAAACCAACTTCGTTGGGCAAGGTGACCTTCCCTCTCTCATTGTCGCGAACAACATAGGGCAAGCTATCGGGCGAAATCACGACACCAACCAAGTCTCTCCGTTCGAGGACATCCTGACGCTTAATATCTTTATCGCCACCAAAATCATAGGTGAATCCAAGATTGACTTGGAGGTCATTTTTCAGCGGGATGCGATATGATAATCCGGTAGAAACAGTTACATCGGAATAGATGGATCTGGCTTTCAATGCTGATAAATAGTTGGTGCTGTCAACCAGAAATTCCGTTTCGTTCTCTACTGTGCCAAATAGGTAAGTGAATTTTAATCCCAAAGAAAGGTTTTTAGTCAAGCCAAATCCATTGGCAAAATAAGCTTGAGACAAACCACCCGATCCTGACACAGAAGTGGTCAACTCCCGATTTTGACCAGGCACGCTACCCAACTGATTTGATTCGTAGTTGACCGTACTGTAGGGCATTAACCCTGTGCTTAGGGTCCAACGTTGCGTAGCAGAAGCTTGAGAGCTATCTGGATGGACTTTGCTCCTTACCACAGGAAAGGCAAAGACCAAGTAGCCAATACCCCCGGTAAAATTATTCTGATTGAAGTTTTGCGTAGACAAGCGCTTCGACTCAGTGAGCACCGCTCCCTCAAAAACGGTTACCTTATTATATACAAGTAAGGCAGGGTTTACATTGTTCAAATAAAACTCACTGCCGTTGCTTATGCCCAGTCCACCCATGGCAAAGTGGTGGACCATATCTAACCCCGATCGATCTCCTACACCCAATGCCGAATATGGTGAATAACTGGATTGCCCATGGCACCATATGGCGCTGGCAAAAAAAAGTAAGGTGAAAAAATAACTTTTAGTTTTTTTGGACATTGTGTTGTAGAATCACATTTAACCCAACCAGTACTAAATTTGGGATCACAAAGATGGGAGCTTTTACCATACTTTCAAAAAAAGCAGCATCACCTCCACACATTATAACCTGCAAATTTGAGAATTTCTGCTCATATCTATGTATGATCCCTTCAATTTCTGCAAGTACTCCGTTTAGTACACCACTTTTTATAGCGCTTTTAGTGTCCGCCCCAATTAATGGGGCTGAGGTTTTATCGCTTAATAATGGCAGACGTTGTGTATGATCATTTAGGGCTCTGTACCTTAGATCAATCCCCGGCGAAATCGCTCCACCATGATATTTGAGCTCCAAATCAACAAAATCATAGGTAATTGAGGTTCCGGCATCAATTACCAGACAATTGGTTTTTGGAAAGCGAGCCTGGGCGCCTACCACTGCTGCTAATCGGTCCATACCCAGTGTTTGTGGGCTACTATAGCCATTTACCAAAGGCACCTCGGTGTTATGATCCAGTATAATAAAATACTTTGGATCGAGTTCTGTTACAATTTTTTGCGGATCATGCCCTACAGAGGAAATAATCACTTTATCAATTTGCTCTTTCTTGATATGATCCGGCAATTTCTCCATGGCGGGATCAACCAGGACTTCTGTCAACTTAGAACTCTTAAAGATCCCAACTTTGGTCCGAGTATTACCAATATCGATAGCCATTGCATGCATGGTCGTACTACCTTAACGCTTAAAGGGTTTAAAGGACACAAAACCGGTGATAAAATACCAGGTTTTAACTTTTTTTAACCTTGGATTTGATTAATAGAAGACAAAAGCTTACGAAATATGGAATCGATAGTCACTGCAGAAATAAATGGGGCTTTTAATTCAGAACAATATAAACTATAGCTCCGGCCAAAAATCCAATTATGGCCAGCCAGGAAATCTTTTTCAGATACCAGATAAAATCTATTCGCTCCATTCCCATTGCTGCTACTCCAGCGGCGCTACCAATGATCAGCATGCTCCCACCTGTTCCGGCCGAATAGGCAATGAAGTGCCACATGTAGTCATCTATTGCAAAATCATACATTCCCATCGAGGCTGCCACTAATGGGACATTATCAATAATTGCCGATGCCACACCAAGCAGCATGACCACCACATTCTGATCCGGAACTGCGCTGTCCAAACCCTCAGCCACGAAGCGTAGCGTACCCACTCCCTGAATAACCAATGACTCAAGTGCTCCTACTGCCATAAGAATTCCTAAAAAGAATAATATACTTGACATCTCGATCCTGGATAAAGCCAGACGACCAGAATACAACTCCTTTCGTTCTTCGCTGAAATCTTCTTCAGGGTGAACAAACTCAGAATACAACCAAACTACACCTAAGGCTAGCATCATGCCCAAGTAAGGCGGCAGATGGGTAATAGTCTTAAAAACTGGCACCGACACAATAGCACTAAGGCCGAGAAAGAGCACCGATCGGCTACTAAGCAATTGCTTCTTCTCCTCATCAATGGTTGCATCAATTTTGATATCGCCCCTAAAGGCCGGCAAGAAGCTGGCAACAAAAGTTGGCACCACCATGCATACAATTGAAGGAATTACTAGCTTGGTGATCAATCCGGCAGTTGAGACTTTTTTACCAATCCATAACATGGTGGTAGTAACATCACCAATCGGTGACCAGGCACCTCCGGCATTGGCCGCTATCACTATCATAGCGGCATACCAAAGTCGGGATTGTTTGTCGGTAATGATCTTCCTAAGTAAAGTGATTAAAACTATGGTAGCCGTAAGGTTGTCGATAATGGCAGAAAGGATAAAAGCCAAGGCGCTAATGATCCAAAGAAGTTTCTTTCTATTGCGCGTATTGACCCATTTCTTAATGATACCAAATCCCCGATGC
>JBPCUG010000241.1:0-3384 GCA_051011275.1 Cyclobacteriaceae bacterium
GATATGTACGAAACCATGTACCAAGCAAAGGGGGTAGGATTGGCCGCTCCGCAGATTGGTATGAGCCTGCGTTTATTTGTGGTGGATGGGGAGCCGATGGAAAAAGAGAGCCTGGTTGGTTTTAAGAAAGTATTCGTAAATCCGGAGATCATAAACGAGGCGGGAGAGGCTTGGGCTTTTGAAGAAGGTTGTTTAAGTATTCCAGGAATACGAGAAGATGTGAGCCGCCCACCAGCCTTGAAAATGAAGTATTACGATGAGAATTGGGAAGCTCATGAAGACATTTTTGAAGGGCTGCAGGCACGTATTATTCAACATGAGTACGATCACATCGAAGGGATCCTTTTTACTGATCACCTTAGCGGCTTTAAAAAGCGCTTGTTAAAAGGAAAATTGGCTAATGTAAGTAAGGGAAATGTGGATGTTGAATACTTAATGCAATTTCCCCAACGGCCAAAACGCTCTGCCCTTTGATCCAATTATGACCACTGCTCCGATAAAACCAATTAATTCCAAATTGCCTGATGAAGGTACCACCATCTTTACTATTATGTCGAAGATGGCTTTGGATCATGGAGCTATTAATCTTTCGCAAGGCTTTCCTGATTTTGATATTTCGGCGGAGTTGATTGATTTGGTTCACAAGTTTATGCAGAAGGGAGCAAATCAATACGCTCCAATGCAAGGAGTGCCAGCTTTTAGGGAGGCAATTAGTAGTAAGATCAAAACGTGTTATGATGCTGACCTGGATCCAATAAGCGAAATAACGGTAACTGCGGGGGCTACCGAAGCATTGTACTCAGCAATTACCGCTTTGGTAGAGCCTGGCGATGAAGTGATTATTTTCGATCCGGCCTATGATCTTTATCATCCCGCAGTGCTACTCAATCAGGGCATTCCTATTCACATTACCTTGACCGCACCTGATTTCGCCATCGACTGGTCTCAAGTTGAAGACCGGATCACTAATCGTACCAAGCTAATCGTGGTTAATACACCTAATAATCCTGCCGGAGTTACTTTATCCCCAAATGACTTAGACCAGCTGACCAAACTAGTTGAAAAGCATGGTATGTACCTATTAAGTGATGAAGCCTATGAGCACATTATTTTTGATAAGACTTTACATCAAAGTATTTTGAGGTATCCTGCTTTAAGAGAGCAAGGAATAGCGATATCTTCATTTGGTAAAACCTTCCATGCAACCGGATGGAAAATTGGCTACCTGGCTGCCAATAAAAGACTAACCGAAGAAATACGTAAGGTTCACCAATTTGTTACCTTCAGCATTAATACACCGATACAGCATGCATTAGCTGCCTACTTGGAGCAGCCCGATCACTATTTGCAGCTGCCAGATTTTTATCAAAGCAAGAGGGACTATTTTTTGGAATTGATGGCTGGCTCTAGGTTCAAACCTTTGAAGTGCCAGGGTACCTATTTTCAAGTAATGGATTATACCGGAATGTCCGACCTGAGCGATATGGAAATGGCAGAGTGGATGACAAAGACACAAGGTGTTGCAGCCATACCGTTTTCAGTTTTCTACCAACATGCTCCGGAGCAGAAGCTTTTACGTTTTTGTTTTGCCAAGAAGGAATCGACCCTTGAGCAAGCTGCTGAAATACTATGCAAGATCTAAACATTTCATTGATCCAGTCTGAGCTGCACTGGCACAGCATAGAGGCCAACTTAGCTATGTTTGAGGAAAAGATCTGGCAGCTTGAGGGGAAAAGCGATGTGATATTGCTGCCTGAAATGTTCAATACCGGTTTTACAATGGAGGTTTCACTCGCGGAACCAATGAACAGCAAAACCTTTCGCTGGATGCACCAAATGGCTTCCCAAACAGGAGCACTAGTACTTGGCAGCTACATTGTAAAGGAACAAGGCCAGACCTTTAACCGACTACTTTGGATGGAGCCCAATGGCGATTTTGCTTATTATGATAAACGACATTTGTTCCGTATGGCTGAGGAACATCAATCCTTTGCCGAAGGCACTGAGCTATTGATAAAATCATGGAAAGGATGGAATATATGCCCACTGATTTGTTATGATTTGCGCTTCCCCGTTTGGAGCCGAAACCGGACTGATGGCGACCATCCAAGCTATGATCTGTTAATATATGTGGCCAATTGGCCGCAAGCCAGAGTGCAGGCCTGGGATGCATTGCTTAAAGCCAGGGCCATAGAAAACGCCTGTTACACTATTGGCCTTAATCGAGTAGGCACCGATGGCAACAATATTTCGTATAATGGACACAGTGCTACTTACAACTTTAAAGGCGAGAACGTATTTGACGCCGGCGAACAACAGGGCCTTCATTCTTTCTCAATTGAATACCAGTCATTAATGGCTTATCGAAAGGCCTTTCCCGTCCACTTGGATGCTGACGATTTTGAGATCGACAAATAAGCTATCTAGGTGCTACAATTATTTTTTTTGATGTACTACTTCCGGCAGCTGAAACCGCTCTAAGGACATACATTCCTCCCCGTAAGTTTCTAGAGTCTATAGTGCGTGTTTGATTGGCAGGTATGGGACCTTCAGCCGAAATCAGTTGCCCCAATGTACTGTATAGGAAATACGAGTAGGTATGATTCGACCTGATCTTAAAGGGTGGACCTGGGTTTGGAAATACCTCCACAATGAATGTCTCTTGGCTGCCTCCATTAAAATTGCCGTCTTCACTTAGGTTGTCAAAAAAGAGAAGGCCTCCTGGAATACTACCGACCAGAAGAGTGGGTAGGTTGTTGCCAAATAGTTTACCAGTAGCCATCCAGTTCCGACGACCTAGCCTGCTTGTCATTTGTTGGCCAGTTAAGCTATTGCCGATCAGCTGGCTAATAATTTGTGGCTCTGTTTGGCCTAGAATGTCGGTATGCAACCTTAATATTCCAGTGTCATCAGTTACCAATAGGTCCGCCACTCCATCATTGTTGATATCATCCATCAAAGGCACCAAGTTTCGCTTGCCCGTGTTATTGGCAAGACCAGCGAAGGCATCAGTTTCCAGAACGAATGTGGGGTCAGTTGTATTGCCAGTATTTCTCCTGTACTCAAGTCCTCCTGTGACCTTACCCAAGAGCAGATCTACAAATCCATCTTTGTCAACATCATAGAAGAATGGATTGTCGTTCTCAGCTATGACCAAAGCAACTTCATTGGGAGATAAGACATCAAATGTTTGGCCTAAACCACTCGACTGGTTTGGTAGGAAGTAAAGCCGGTGGGTCAGGTCGGTACCGGTGGCGGCAAGCAGCAGATCGCTTTTACCGTCATTATTAACATCTGCGAAATAAGGTTTCAAATCTCTAAATTTCGACTGGCTTAAATCAAGGTAATCATCGTCTATAAGCTCGAACTCCGGTTGAGTAATGG
>JBPCUG010000242.1:0-3599 GCA_051011275.1 Cyclobacteriaceae bacterium
CCTCTTCCCAGCCCAGAATAGTATCAATCGTAGATCGAGATACTGCATGGTAATTGGGACGGGCCTGGCTATAGATATTCTTTGCCATCGACAAGCCGGGCTCAGTTTTGGCCATTGCCTTATACAAGGGGGTCAGAAATTTTCGCCTTCCCACCTCAATCAAGAATTTTTCAATTTCAGGATATGTAGGTTCATACTGCCGCTCGATGGCCAGTTTGTACCACACCGCTTGCACCTCAGAATTTCCTGAGTGGGTAAGATCAAAAGCCTGATCCAAATCTTCTATTTGGGATGCTTGGATACTATCGGGTAGGCTTTTGATAAAGTGAAGCCACTCATGGGTACTCCAAGATTTAGTAGGTAGGGTCGATAGCTCTGCTCCTCCAAGCCATGCACTTAAGCTGGCCTCTACTTTTTCAAATCGATCAGATACCGGTCGGGGCAATGTCTTTGGCAGACCGGGCCCATAGATCCATTGGTTGTAGTCCTCATCATAAAGATTGATATGATGCTTTTCAATTAAATGGATTTTCATATATTCCACAAACCCACTGGTTGTCATGGACCGGAATTGGTTATCTGAGAAATACTGCTTTAAAAAATTATCGAAGTTTTTCCTTCCGACCCTTTCTTCCAGCCAGCGCAAAAAATAATAACCTTTATCATAGGCGATAGAGGTCATGCCATCATCGGGATTGCGGCCGGACAGGTCAAGCTTTAGATGGGTGTCCTTTTCTTTCTTTTCTTCTAGAAATTGGCTTACTTCTTCCTCCAGATCCTGCAAGGCCAGTAAAGCCAACATCTCAGAGTAATCCTTTCCATGCAGCACTTCCATGATCCGATTTTCGAAATAAACCGTAAATCCCTCATTAAGCCAGAAATCATTCCAAGTGGCATTGGTTACAAGGTTGCCTGACCAAGAATGAGCCAACTCATGGGCTACCAATGATACTAACGACCTATCTCCAGCTAAAATGGTAGGAGTAGCAAAGGTTAACCTTGGATTTTCCATACCACCAAAAGGGAAGCTGGGCGGTAATACTATTAGATCATACCTCTCCCAGTTATAGGGACCGTACAATTCTTCGGCAGCAGTGATCATTTTAGGCAATTCGGAAAATTCTTTTTGGGCTTTCCCTAGAACTGAAGGCTCAGCATAAACTCCTGAACGGTCACCAATAGGAGCAAACGCCACATCTCCTACTGCCAAAGCCATCAAATAGGCCGGAATGGGTTGGTCCATTTTAAACTGGTAAATGCCATTATCATTTTTCTCTTTGGGATTAGAGGCACTCATCAGCGCAAGTAAATCAGGAGGTACAGTTACCTGAGCAGTATAGGTAAACCTGATTCCGGGCGAGTCTTGTATGGGGATCCAACTTCTAGCTAATATCGCTTGTGACTGAGTAAAAAGAAATGGCTGGTTTTTGCCGGCTGTTTGTTCAGGCGCTAGCCACTGTAATGCTTCTGCATTAGGACTAGTCTTATAGTATACATGTATCTGACTAGTAGCTTCGTCCAACTGGATGATTAGGGCACTACCCAATACTGGTTTAGTACCGGCAAGCTCAAACTCGATCTCTGCACCATTATCTTTTGGGCCGACAGTTACTTTTTCAATGATCAAATCTTTCGTATCGAGGGCTAGTTCCTTCGCTGAGGACTTTGGTTCTAAGGTCAATGATGCAACCCCAGCAATTACCTTATCCTCAAAGTTTACAGAAGCCTCCCAATCCAGATGAGTAACTCGCACGTTCTCCGGTTCAGCGTAGCTATGGGGATCTTTCACATAGACGACTGGCTGCTTTTCATCGGGGATCGTGGTCAATGGTTTATTACTTGGAGCAGTTTCCTTGGTTTGACATCCGCAAAGGTACAGGAGGATGCTTGTAACCACAACGGCGCGGAGGTATTTCATCAGGTTTGAATTGAATACCTTTAATTTAACAAAATATTTGTTATTCGAATAAGTTGTCGATATTCCTCTATCTCGGTTGCAATTCCCGATAAGACACACGGGCTCTTTTGAGTGCGGTTAGTTGAGATTGGTCGCATCGCACCAATAGACTGCTAGGATACATGGCCAGGATTTGACAACCTTTGGCACAGATCATTTTGGTATCTTTAGGTGATGGCATATCAATAATTAACTCTTTCATAGCTTAATACTTATTGGTTGAAAGTAAAGCCTAGGCCTTGCGACCTAAGCTTTTGGATTGTCCATAGCTGTTGTTACTGTCCTTTATTTCAAAAATGGATGGTAAGTAACCCGATTGATCAGATTATTTTTGTTTGCGAAAAACTTTTAGTGAGGAGGTCGACCCAATGGGACCATTGTCGGTCTTTGGCTTCTACTATCATAGCGGTAGCCAATTGAGAGTGGTTAATGCCTTGAAGATCAGACTTCACCAATGATTGCAGCCACAAGGTGATGAGTTCTTTTACCTTCATATATCCATCTTCTATATTACTACTAAAGCCTGAAGGAAGCTCTTCTACTAATACTCGGAAGATACTGGAGGAAAAGGTGACCGACATAGAATGGCTAGTAATACCGGGGTCCGGTTTGGCTAGATTTCTTATCCCTTTCTTATAACCGAGCAGTTTCCCATAGTCCGAAGCAAAATAGGCTAGCGTTTTCAGTTGGCCCTGTTTAACGATTTCTTCAAACCAATCTTTTTGGTACAATTTAAGGAATAGGGCGGTTAGGTCGCAGCAAGCCTCTGATACGACTGACGTTGTTTTGGTGGTCTGTTTACTCCAACCAGGTTGGAGGGCATGAAGTATTGCATGTCCCGCTTCATGTGCTACTACATCGAAATAGCGACAACTGTAGACCCACTTTTTGTTAATGGCCATAGTATAAAAATGGATGGCATTTTCTTCCGGACTAAAGCTGCCGCCGATGCCGGTTCTGGTATTAGGGTATATGTATAGTCGACCTTTATCGGGCCAGGCCAGCGTTTGACACAGAATTTCTTGGTACATATCCAATGCCAAGCGCACTACAGTGTAAAGGTGAACCAAGTCCAGATCCTTTTGAAAAAAATCTTTTCCTGGAAATCCTTCTAGGAAAGCTTGCTGCGAATGGGGGGATAATTCAGGCTCGCTGATTACTTGTATCTGTTCATCGCCTGGTCCAGGGCCCACCGGGTGATCCACCTGCACCTGGAAAAGGTGGGCTTGCAGTGGTGCTTTTTTCATCAAAGTTAAGTTCATTTTGGCAGCTTCAGCTTGGGATTCAATATAAAAAATCTAAGATTTAATTTTCTTTTGTCATTCAGGCCAATATTGTTAATATTTATTTAAATTGATGAACTGGTAATCTTGGGCGATAAAAGATAAGATTTTTACGATTAAATTGCCTTTCTCATTTTTTGAACAAATTTAATTTAAACCAGGGTTACCAGCTGGCCTAAAACCAATTAAGTGTGAAATTGATTGACGAACAAGCAGTTATTGAAAAGATTAAATCGGGGGATAATGAGGTGCTTTCTCAGATTTACGAGGCATTTCGGGAAGAATTTATCTCATGGATCATTAAAAACTATAGCTGTACCATCGAGCAAGCTAAAGATGTGTATCAAAACACCATATTG
>JBPCUG010000243.1:0-9867 GCA_051011275.1 Cyclobacteriaceae bacterium
CTTTCTTGCTGGGACTGTTGAGCTGGGGATGCTCAGACAAGCAAGACAAAGTCCAGCAGCTTTTCGATTCGGGCACACTGCACCTTGAAAATCGTGAGTACGCTCAAGCCGTAGGTGATCTTACAAAAGCAATTGAGCTGGAGGCTAATTTGATTGAGGCCTTTAATAATCGAGGAATTGCATATCATGAACTAGGCAACTATGATAAAGCCGTCTCAGACTATACCAAGGCAATCAGTATTGACCCAAGCTTTGATAGAGGTTATTTCAATCGATCAAATGCCAATTATCAACTAAGGGAATGGCAACTGTGCCTTAAAGATTTGGACATTATTGACCACAGTTACCGGGATTCCTCAGCTTACCATTTTAGATTGGGAACTGTATACTATCAGTTAAAAAACTACCAGCTGGCTCAAGCTTCGTTTTCAATTGCTTTAAAATTAGACCCCGAAAATGTGGAGAGCTATGTCAACCGTAGCTCGGTCTACTATGATCAAGAGGATTACCCTCGTGCCCTCAGCGACTTAAATGTAGCTCTAAAAATGGACCCACAGAAACCAGAAACTTACAATACGCTGGCTTTGGTGCTTATGGCTAATGGTAATCCGAAAGATGCCATTATTATGGCTACAAAGGCGGTAGAGTTGCAACCGGATCATCCTTTCTTTCTAAACAACCGCGGCTATATCTATTTAGCAATGGACAGCTTAACAAAGGCCGAATTAGATATCAATCGTAGCATCCAATTGGATCCAGTTAATGCCTGGGCCTACCGGAATAAGGGAATTTGGTATCTTAAAAACCAACAGCATGATGATGCCGCAAGAGTACTAGAACAGGCTGTTGAAATAGATCCCGAGGTCAAGGAAGTTTATTACCATCTTGGGCAGGCATATTTTTTAAATAGCCAAGTGGAGGCAGCTTGCGAGACTTGGGCCCTTGGAAAGGACCGAAAGGATAAAAAAAGTGAAATGGCTTTAGGACATAATTGCGAATAAAAAATATGGTCATACCAAATTGATACGACCATATTTCTGCTTAACACTATTACATCTTATTAGCCTCCTTGAACACCTACTTCATCTTCTGGTCTGGGAAACTGAGTATGCACCACATCGCCCACTCTATCCAAAGGTAGCTGGTTCAATCGGTTATATCTTCTCATGTCTACCCATCGATGGCCTTCATTCCATAAAGAATATCTCCGTTGGAAGAGCATTTCATCGACCAGTGAGGCCTGATCCATGCCTCCGGAGTAATCTGCTAAGCCATAGGCGTTTCTTATAATGTTCAAAGCAGTGACCGCGTCCAACATTTCTCCAGTTTGGATCTTTGCCTCAGCATATAGCAGGATCAGCTCTTCGTTCCTAACTAAAGGAATTGGATCTGTATTGGAGCGATAGAGCCAAACATCGAAATTACTGGTTAGGTCCGACACAGTTACCGGCCCTGGCCCATCGTCAGCCTCAGGAGTTCTCTCTAAAGCCTTGCTGATTCTAGTATCACCAGAAAGCGCATCTTCAATAAAGCCAGGATGGGCCAACCTATTTTCACCGGTATTGTCGGCCGGTAAGAAGAACGGATTAGTGACATCGCCGGCACCTTGAGAAAAAACCAGAGTTGCTCCCTTTGTTAAGCTACCTCCGAGATCCAGGAATGAATCATCCAGTTCAGTAAGCACTTGAGCAAACGCCCCTCTATAGGCAGCTACTCTGGATGCGAGTGCGCGATTAAACTGGCTGAAAGTTTCCGGAGTTTCAAAGCCAACGAATCCAAATGAGAGGGGTAATATAAATTCAGCTCCATTTAGATCAGCATTAGCTTCGTCCAGAAGATTGGCAATGAAATTAAGCGCCTCATCCTTAGAAACAAATGGTCCTAGATTATCTGGGTCTGTAACTTGTAACCGAATACCGTTTTCATATTGGAGATTGGTCAGTATGAGCAGTTCATGCGCGATAATGGTTTTGGCAAAACCCAAGTAACCGTTTCGTTCAGCATCTGTTACAACCTCCGTATTGTTTACCGCATCTATAAGGATATTTGCATTTTTAATTGTGCGATAGCGAGCCCCGAAGGGACGCGTAGTATAGAAAGCATTGTTATCCAAAGTAGCTGCAGCTAAGAGATCTGAATGCCATCGTGGATCAGAACCGGAAAAACGATACATCTCTCTACCAATTACTCCTACCTCATCCAGGTATACATTGACTTCAGTCCTCATCTGGAATAGAGTCCCGGTTACCAGATTATTGAGCTGCGCAATGTTTGCGTTGTCGCCCACAGTAATAATACTTGGACTATTGGGGTCTATCTGCTGTCCAATCTCACAGGAAATCAAGCTTAAGGTTAACAGCAGTGTATATGTATATTTTAACATTTTCATGAGTTCTTTATTTTAAGATTAGAAACCGACCGAGAGATGTAAAAACAAGCGACGTGAAGTCGGGAAGGGAGTCACCTCTACTCCTGATGATACGCCATCATTTCCGAAATTAGATACTTCAGGATCATAACTGCGATAGTCGCTAAAGAGCAAAACGTTATTTGCTGAGGCTCCCACTCTCACATTTCCAACTGCTCCGTTAAATGCATTTTGCAAAATGGTTTGAGGAATGTTGTAGTAAATGCCCACCTCTCGCAGTTTTAAATAAGTAGACTCCTCCACAAACTCCCGAGCGTCTGGTGTATCACCTACCAAAGCATTAATTCTCTGATCGCCATTTACCACGCCATTGCCATCATCATCATCATCGTAGTCGAAAGAGGTCTGACCAAAATCGCTTAACAACGAGGTCAACTGCACGTTGTCACCTCCTTCTTTCCAATGCCATAACATGGAGAACTCAAAGTTCTTTAAGAACGTAACTGAGTTAAGCCATGACATTTGGAAATCAGGTTCGGCATCACCAATCTTTACCAAAGTAGATCCTGATTCTGGAGTAGGACCAACAATTTGAGTAACTGATTCACCCTCTTTAATTTGGAAGGTGCCTAATCCACTGGAGAAAGCGCCGGTGGTAAATTCAGGTATATCTAACCTGGTCATTTCAGATCGGTTTCGCCACCAACTTACTCTGGTGTTCCATTGCACGTTGGAGGTGTTGAGTGGCATAGCACCTAAGGCCAACTCCCAGCCGGTATTTTTCAATTCACCAGCGTTCAAGGTTTGGAATGCAAACCCCTGAGATTCCGCAACCTCGGCTCTTAAGATCAGATCTTCAACCGTTTTATTATAATAGGTAGCCTCTAGTGTGACACGATTGCTTAAGACACCAATATCTACCCCGGCTTCAAATTCCTTTGAACGCTCAGGCTTGATGTCGGGATTTCCTCGAGTATCCCCGATTAAGGAACCGGCATCCAAAGCGCCACCGCCAATGTTTAGGATATTTGCTCCGGTGAAAACAGTTTGTGTGGGCAAAGCCAAATCGTTGGCATTGGCTGCGGGTACACCTCCGGCCTCACCATAGGCGACCCTTAGTTTCAATTGATCAACATTGCTCAGATCAAAAAACGAAAAGTTGTGGAGGTTGGCTGCCAATGAAAACTTGGGATAACCAAACAACTTATCAGTATCTCCGTTAAGACTGGATTTATCCAATCTTATTCCTGCTGTAGCAATCAGACGATCTTCCCAGTTGGCCTCTTGCTGAAAGAAATAACCAATGTCCTCTGTGGTGAGTTTTTTGTTGAAAACTGCTAAGGCGCTGGCTTGGGACAAATTAGTCTGCGCTCCAATCAATTGTGTGGCCTGGGTAGTGAGCCGTTCTTGATCAAACTTAAGCCGAGCCGCTCCAAGTTGAGAGGTTAAGTCAAAATTGGAAATACTGGTGTTGAATACTGCAATTGCAGATACGTTGGTATTCAGTACTGTATTGTTTCCCCTTGAGTAAAATCCGTTTTGCTGTCCAGCTTGGAACTGCAAAACTTCCGGGAAATGTACCGTGGTTTCATTAGTGAAATTATCAATGCCACCTTGCAGGATCAACTGCAAAAATGCATTGTCTTTCCTCAGTATGTTTAAGTTCAACTTTCCTCCGGCTACAATACGGTTGGTTGTTTCATTGATGGTTGAAAGATCTCTGGTTTGTAGTGGGTTGGAAGCTGCTTTTGGGTTGTTGGGATAAATGCCATTTTCGTCTGGAAACAGGTCATCCCAAGGAACGGTAGACGTCAGAGCGATCCCCAATGAAACTCCAGCGTTATCGTTATTTGTTACAGCCCGGTCAGCGCTAGAATGGATATAATTGGTATTGATAGAAAAATCAAAGAGATCAGATATTTTGTGATCAATATTGGCTCTCACCGATTGTTTTTTGTATCCGGTTTTATCAATAATCCCATCTTCATCTTTATTCAAAGCGGAAACGAAGAACTTGGTTTTTTCTGTACCCCCGGAAAGGCTGAGTGAAGTATTAAGCAACAACGCTTTCTCCCCGTAGATCACATCCTCATAGTCGATCAAGCGACCCTGATCTCTGGCTGTTCGGAATTTCGCCAATTCATCCTCGTTAAAAGCATTGAGCACAATGTCATCGGTGAAGTTTCTGACTCCTAATGGATTCAAGATCTCTGCAAAACCGACGTCTTGTTGGAAGTTGATCTTAGTTTTGCCTTGCTGTCCTCTTTTGGTAGTAATCAGTACCACGCCAGCATTGGCTCTTGAGCCATAAATAGCAGCAGCTGAAGCGCCTTTAAGGATCTCAATGTTTTCAATATCCTGAGGGTTAAGGTCAGCAATTCTATTAGAGGGGTTGTCCTGCTCATCAGTAATCTCACCGTTTGTACGGGAGGCGGTCACTGGGTTAGTACCTGCAGAAAAAGAGGTGTTGTCCATATAGACACCATCAACTATATACAGTGGTTCAGATGAACCCGTTATGGTAGTGATCCCCCGAAGCTTCATGGAGATCCCCCCACCGGGAGCACCTGAATTACGAATTATATTTGCTCCTGTAAGTTTTCCTTGAAGTGCGCCGTCTAAGGTCTGCACGCTGGTCGCTCCGGTCAGCTCGTCACCGGAAACGGTAGACACCGCATTAGCTAAGTTGGATCTCTTAACCGAGGAAGCCAAGCCGGTAACAACGATCTCTTCCAATTTGGTGATGTCTTCAACCAATTGCACATTCAGTTGACTCATACTGTTGGTAACATTGAACTCCTGGCTCAAGTAGCCGATAAATGAATAAACCAATGTCGCATTTTCATTAGGCACTCCTAGGTTGTAATTGCCATCGACATCGGTAATAGTGCCTGTAGATGTTCCTTTAATAAGGACATTTACCCCTACCAGACCTTCGCTGGTAGCTTCATCGGTTACCTTACCACTTATGGTAAATTGCTGTGCCCAGGCCCCCTGGCTTGCAAAAAGCAGTATCAATAACCATTTAAAATTGAAGTATTTATTTTTCATAATTTTTGGGTTAATTAAATATTTCTCACCTGTTCAGCTACCCTTGATTAAGGGAACTATCATTAAAGTTATTCCGATGGTTATTGATTATGAATCCCCTTAGGAGCGGGATTTAGAGGCACCTAATCGCAACCTTAAAAGGATGATAAAGTCGCAATTATGACTATAAAAATTATTGAAGGTACATCCTGGCCATATGAGAGTTGGTTAAGCTCCGGACTAATAGCTCCCGTCGATTGTGGGGTAAGATCTGTAAGTTGTAGATTGCTTAACCAGGAGTGACTAGGAAGTCTCTTTATTCAGGGTGTTGTAATATTCAAAAATTTCAATCAAGTCTTTCTTTCGATTAAAAAGGAGGCCTCTTTTGCGTGAATATTTGATGATGGCCTCTTTTTGGTCAGGAATCAAAGCAAGGATCTTTTTTCTTTTTTTAGGAAGAGGTGTCACTTTATTATCTATCTGAAGATAGAAGTTTTCCTTCTTAAAAATATTACTTGACCTATGACTTCCGGAAACTGATACCGATGATGTATTGGTAAATATTTTCAAAGCTGTATGGGACAGAAGTGTAAAATCCCCTTCGACCAATACCTCAAAAAATCCTTTTATATCAAGATCTGTCATGGCATATTCTCTGCAATTGACAAACTTGGCTTTTCTCGATAGATCGGAATCAAACCAATCAAAGTTAATTATTTTTCTAGCATACAGAACTTTGGTTTCATCCTTAAGCAAAATTTCCATTCGGTTGCGCATGATATCGTATCGCATAGGAACGTTTTCGATTTTAGCGCTATCAAATAAGAGGATAGTCCCTGGATTATACTCGTCTTTGATGTAATGGAATTGGCTATAAGGATTTGTAATCTTTGGCTTTAGCTCAAACAGTATGTTATTACTACCTTCATACACTCTGGTAGGATCGATCTCCATATCTTGTGCTAAAGTTTTACTCGGAGCAATAAAACTAAACACTAGTAAGGTGGCTAAGACTACTGGTCTTCTCATTCGAAATTTAACGGGTGCAGTTGGAATATGGTTCGGACAACGTGACGAGAACCCGTTTTGATAGGAGTTAAAAAAGGGCTGAAAATCTCTCAGCCCTTTTTTAATATACTTAGTTACCAAAGAATTCGTCCCAATTAGACTCTCCTGTGGGTCGCGCTAATTGCATGAAAAAAGATTCATCATCGGCGATGAAATCACCCTGGAGCTCCGTTAATCGATCATATCTACGCAGGTCCACCCACCGATGGGGGAGTGGTTCAAACCAAAGCGAATACCTTCTTTCGAATAGGATTTGATCCACCAAAGAATTAGTGTCTGTAGCACCGGTGTAATTACCAAGGCCTGCATTGGATCGAACGGCATTAATTGCAGCTACTGCTTCAGTTGTATTACCCAATTGGGCATTTGCTTCAGCATAAATCAATACCAACTCCTCATTTCGAATGAACGGCACATTACTGGTATTTGATGCCCATCTACCATCTTGATGGGTAGCTACATATTCCACCAATGCTTGGTTGGTTACAAAGTTAGGTGCAGATCTCATGAAAAACTTATTACCTCTTTGATCGCCTGATTCCAAATCCTCCAATACACTTGGATGCACAACCTCCAATTGGGTTGAGAATTGATCCAGAGGGAAGAAAAACGGATTAAATGGGTTAGGGGGATCGACATCATTAGATGTTACGGTACCATCTGCCCCTTCATAAGTATGGGCCGGTCCAACGTTCATATCGCCACTCATATCAAAGAATGAGCCACCTAAGGCATCCAAGGCACCTTGCCAATCCTGGGCGTAAATAGCAGCCCTGGCAGCGACAGCCCGGTTGACTTGTAACATATCCGCAGGTGTATCAAACCCGGAAAACCCACTTGTCAATGAGAAAGGGAAACTACCACCAGCTCCGCTCAGGTCAGAGGCTCCAGCATCCAAAACAGATCTCACTTCTGTCAATGCAGCCTGGAAGTTTTCGACAAAAGGCCCAGGATTTAATGGGTCCGTTATGTCGACTCTTATCCCATTTTCATATTGAGCTAGTAGTGGCGCAAGAAATTGGTAGCCTTGTATAGTTTTAGCAAAACCGTTGATGCCACTAACTTCCTGTGCACTAAATATATCGGTGTTGGCGGCGGCATCCATCAGAACATTTGCCTGTTTAATGGTTTGAAAAGGACCATCATAGGTATTCAAAACAGCAAAGAACCCACCATCTGGTTCGCCAGCCCGACCTAACCAGGCCGTTGTAAATCTAGGATCAGAATCTCTGTAAGAGAGGGTCTCTCTACCAAATGATCCAAATGCCCTAGAGGTAGTTCCTACATAGAGCCTACTTCGCCCTTCCAATCCTGCTACTAAAGCCTGTATTTGCTCAGCAGAGGCATTAGTTGAAATAACTGAGGCATCTGGGGCATTGGGATTAGTAACTTCATCCACGTCGAAAAAATCGCAGGCTGAAAACCCTAATCCTACCAACCCTATAAGTATAAATATATAATGTAACTTCTTCATGACTTTAACAATTGTGTTTTAGAAATCAATATTAAGGTGAAACATCAACCGTCTTGCACTTGGAAATGGAGTCACCTCCACTGAGTTTGCAATAGGGTCCTGGGTAAATTGACTTACTTCAGGATCGTAACTACGGTAGTCGCTGGAAATAAAGATCTGGTTACCAGATACACCAAGTTTCACGCCTTCCACATACCCTTTGAAAAGGCTTTGAACGGCTTCTCCAGGTAGGGTGTAGTATAATCCTGCTTCTCTAAGTTTCCAAAACGAAGCGTCTTGCACCCATACACGTGGACTACCTGAGCTCCAATCTGCAACTCTGCCGTTACCATTATTTTGCTCAAACAAAGGATTATCATCTCCATTAGGTAGCGTAGCCGGCTCGTTAGCATATAGATTAAAATCGTTCCAATCAGGAGCTGTGCCACCCAAATCCCACAAAAATTCTGAAAGGTTGATATTATCATTTCCTTTACTATGATGAAGCACAAATGAAAAACTAAAATTCTTCAGGAACTTGATTTCATTGAAGAAAGAAAGCTGAAAATCTGGTTGGGAGTCACCGTAAATAGTGAATCTTCCAGTACCATTCCCCTCAGCATCAGTGATCTCTGGAGTTCCTACTATGGTAGTTGGGGAAAGACCTTGCGCCAGTTGATAGGTTCCCAATGTAGCTCCGAAGCCACCTCGCGTTGATGCGGGAACATCCCATCGGGTAATTTCAGTCTCATTTTTCCACCAGTTTACCCGGCCAAACCATTCAAATCCTGGTGTTTTTACGGGAGACCCGCTAAGGGCGATTTCCCAGCCAGTGTTTTGAAGATCACCGGCATTGGTAGTAATTTGGGTAATACCGGTAGAATTAGCTGGAACTAAGAACTCTATAAGGTCTTTTATATCCTTATCGTAGTAGGTTACCTCTAACAATCCCTTACCATTGAGGAAACCTATATCCGCCCCAACTTCTATTTCTCTGGCAGTTTCTGGTTCCAAATTAGGGTCAACGGTACGAGTAGAAAGTGTGTTTCCTGATGTACCACCAATAAAGACGCTGTTTAGTTGAGTAAAGGTAGTCCCGAAAGTCGGCAAGCCTCCGGTTTCTCCATAAGCTGCTCTTAACTTCAACTGATTGATCGAAGGAACATTCCAAAAGTCGAAATTAGCGATATTAAGAGCTAAAGACGCTTTAGGAAAAGCATAAAACTTATTTTGATCTAGGTTTAATGAGGATTTATCAAAGCGCACTCCGAGAGTGGCGATGATCTTATCTTCCCAGTTAACCTCCTCCTGTGCGATGATTCCAACATCTCTTACTTTCAGGTCATTTTGTAAGAAAATAGTTTGAATGGTAGCAGTGTTGGCATTGGTCTGACCGTTCAGCAACCCCTGGCCTCTTACAATAATACCTTCCCTGTCTTCAGTCAACTTACTTACCCCAACCTGAGTATTGAAGTTAATGGTGTTCAAGTTGGTATTATAAATTAGAAAGGCTTGTAAATTGGTATTAAGCTGATCGGATTTGCCTTGGAACACATCACCTGGATTATTGGCATTCTTTTGAAACTGCAAATCTTCAGGCAGATGGACTAGCGTATTACTATTTAAGTAATCCAATCCGCCCTGAATAGAGAATTTCAAAAAAGACTGGTCAGTTTGAAAAATGTCAATACCCAAGTTAACCGCCTGAATAAACCTATTGATTTTAGAATTATTCGTAGCCTTATCCCTTAAGGCAAGGGGGTTTTCAGAAAAATATGGGTTGTCTGGATAAACACCATTTTCGTCCGGAAACAGATCTGCATAGGGCGGTGTAAAAGATAGATTATAACCAAAACTGGCTCCAGTTCCATTTTGATTGCCATTAAAAGTACGGTCGGTGTTGGTATGGATATAGTTGGAACTAGTTGAGAGTTTGATACTCTTGGTT
>JBPCUG010000244.1:0-4234 GCA_051011275.1 Cyclobacteriaceae bacterium
GTTTAGAAGCCCTAACCACCTAATCATTAGTTTAATACAATTTGACTAACTACACTTAACGACAGCAAATTGGTTCGTGCTCTATTTTCTTCTTATTGGCCAAAAACCTAACATGCATAACTATTTCCGCTGTTCTACCTGTTAAGAATACGTAATAATACGCTACTTCGCATACGTAATTATACGTTATTGAAATACGTAGTATTACAGTATTTCACATTAAGTGTAACACGTAGAAGGGAACATGATGACAGCTTGGGTAATAGTCACAATTTACATTGCAAGCCATATTGCGGTTACTGTAGTAAGGGCATACCGTCGCGCTCAAAAATATCAATACTACTACGTTGAAAAAGGCATTGCGCATGTGGCGTTTCCTCGCAGTTTCAAAAAGAGGGTCTTCAATCGATACACCGTTCTTTCTGCTTTGTTGTTCACTGGATTTGGCTACGTGGTTTGGTTGGCTTTCAACTTTAGTTTCTAAAGCCAGCAGTCACTCCAAATAGCGCTTGATCATCTCTAATTTTCTTACATTTTTTCTCATAGATATCTTATTTCTAAGAGCTAAAATCCCATTTGCTTAAGTAAGATATTAATACTAAATTATGTTCCTTTCTTTTCTAAAGAAGGCAACATAATTTATTCCGCTATCTTTGGCTGGTTTGGGTTGTGTTGAGTAACTAACTATTCAACTAAACAGAAACAATTTATGTCAATCCCAATCAACGTAACTGTTAACGGCCAAGCTTACCAAGATGAGGTGGATGCGCGTCTGTTACTGGTTGACTACCTTCGGGAGGTGCTAAGACTCACCGGCACTCATGTTGGCTGTGATACTAGTAGCTGCGGTGCATGTACGGTAACAGTGGATGGCCAGGCGGTAAAATCCTGCACTATGCTGGCGGCACAAGCAGATGGAACTACCATTACCACCATTGAGGGTATGGCTTCAAATGGAGAACTACATCCATTACAGGAGGCATTTCGTGAAGAACATGGTTTGCAATGTGGTTTTTGCACCCCTGGTATGATCATGACCGCTTCAGATCTTTTACAACAAAATGCTAACCCGTCGGAATCAGAAATCCGTGAAGCGCTGGAGGGCAACTATTGCCGATGTACCGGATATCACAACATCGTCAGGGCAATTAAGCATGCTGCAAAAAACATGAAAGAGGACCTAGTATCATGAGCAATCTAATCGGACAAGCAATAAAGAGGGTAGAAGACAAGCGATTTATCACCGGAAAAGGAAAGTATACCGATGATATTGTGCTTCCCCAAATGACCCATGCTTGCATAGTGCGTAGTCATTATGCACATGCAAAGATCAATAATGTAGATACTGCGGCAGCAATCGCAGCGCCGGGTGTCGTGGCAGTCTTCACCGGCAAGGACATCGCCGATTCCGGCGTCAATGGTGTACCATGTGGCTGGCAGGTTGATTTCAAAAATGGGGACACTATGAAGGAACCACCGCATCCCTTGTTGGTAGCTGATAAGGTACGATATATGGGTGATGGTGTGGCCGTTGTCATTGCTGAAACCAAAGCTCAAGCAAAAGATGCAGCTGAACTAGTAGTAGTTGACTATGAGGAGTTGGCGGCAGTGATTGATGCTGCAGAAGGAGTAAAAGACGGCGCCCCCTTAGTCCATGATGATGTGCCTAACAATATGTGCTTCGATTGGGAGCTTGGAGATGAGGCAGCTACGAATGCAGCCATGGATCAAGCGGATCATATAACTACCCTGGAATTCGTAAACCAAAGACTGGTGCCAAACGCGATTGAACCTCGTAGCGCTATAGGGCATTACGACCCTGCTAACGATAAATTTACACTTTATACAAGTTCGCAAAACCCTCATCTAATCAGGTTGTTATTATGTGCTTTTGTTCTAGGGATCCCTGAACACAAAGTACGAGTGGTCTCTCCAGATGTAGGAGGGGGCTTTGGTAGTAAGATCTTCCATTACGCTGAAGAAGCACTAATGGTTTGGTGTTCCCAAAGAGTAGAGCGACCGGTGAAATGGACGGCAGAACGCAGTGAAAGCTTTATGACCGATGCGCACGGGAGAGATCATGTAACCAAAGCTGAGCTATCCACTAGCAGCGATGGAGCCATTACCGGCTTACGAGTAAAAACCTATGCCAACTTAGGCTCTTATCTTTCAACCTTTGCACCTTGTGTGCCTACTTATTTGCATGGTACTTTATTGCAGGGATTATATACCACACCGGCCATACACGTCAATGTAATTGGGACGTTCACTCATACCACTCCGGTGGATGCATATAGAGGAGCCGGCAGACCTGAGGCAACCTACTTGTTAGAAAGGTTGATGGATAATGCCGCTCGTGAAATAGGAATGGACCCGGCTGAATTCCGCTTGAAGAATTTTATTGAACCTTTTGACGGCGTTGAAAAAGAAGGCTACCAAACGCAGGTGGCTCTGCAGTATGACAGTGGAGACTACCAGGCAGTTTTGAACCGCGCCTTGGAAATGGTTGACTATAAATCCTTTAGAGAAGAACAAGCAGCTGCCAGAGATGCTGGTAAGTTATTGGGTATTGGTTTTTCCACCTATATCGAAGCTTGTGGTATTGCGCCATCCGCTGTAGTTGGATCTCTTGGTGCCCGAGCTGGTCTTTATGAATCTGCTCAGGTACGCGTGCAGCCAACAGGAAAAGTAAGCATTTATACTGGCTCTCATTCTCATGGACAAGGGCACGAAACCACCTTTGCGCAAGTGGTAGCAGATAAATTCGGTATCCCAATGGAGGATGTGGAAATTGTGCACGGCGATTCTGAATCTGTGGCTTTTGGAATGGGCACCTATGGCTCGCGCAGCTTAGCTGTGGGCGGTAGTGCAATTGTTAAAGGGATTGAAAAAGTACTTGAAAAAGGCGCTAAGATCGCAGCCCATAAACTGGAAGCTTCCGAGGAGGATTTAGAGTATGCAAATGGTAGCTGGACGGTAAAAGGCAGTGATAAGTCCATTGGCTTTGGTGATGTGGCTCTGACTGCATACGTTCCTCATGATTATCCTGAAGGTTTGGAACCTGGTATGGATTTCTCAGCTTTTTATGACCCGGCTAATTTCACATATCCATTCGGAGCTCATATAGCAGTTGTAGAAGTTGATCCTGAAACTGGGAAAGTCGACCTGAAACGTTTCATTGCTTGCGATGATGTAGGTAATGTGATCAATCCCATGATAGTAGATGGTCAGATCCATGGCGGGATAGCTCAGGGTATAGGACAGGCCTTATATGAAGGGGCGATCTATGACGAGTCTGGCCAATTGACCAGTGGCTCCTATATGGACTATACCATGCCACGCGCCGATGATCTGCCTATGTTTGAAATTGACCGTACCGTAACTCCCTGTCCCCACAATCCTTTAGGAGTGAAAGGAGCTGGTGAAGCAGGCACAATCGGCTCGACTCCGGCAGTTGTAAACGCAGTAGTAGATGCATTAGCCCATCTAGGGGTAAACGACATCGCCATGCCTCTGACCCCTGAAAGGGTTTGGAGTGCCATGCAAAGTTCAACTAAAACCAAAGAAAAGGAGGTAGCCTTATGATACCGGCAAGTTTTGAATACCATCGAGCTGCTTCTGTAGCCGAGGCAGTACAAATGTTGCAACAGTATGGTTCCGACGCCAAACTTCTGGCTGGAGGTCATAGCTTGTTGCCAGCAATGAAGTTGCGACTAAATGATCCTGCCCATGTAATAGACATCTCCCGAATTGATGATTTAAAATACATCAAGGAAGATGGAGGATCTATTGCAATTGGAGGTGGTGCAACGCATCATGATATTGCAGGGTCAGAGCTGATCAGATCCAAAATACCAATGCTCTCGCAAGCTGCAGATATGATTGGTGATGTACAGGTGCGAAATCGTGGCACCTTGGCTGGCAGCTTAGCCCATGCAGATCCGGCAGCCGATTGGCCGGCTTCGATGCTGGCCGCTGAAGCCGAGATAGTGGTGCAAGGACCAGACGGGTCTCGTAGCATTGCTGCAGCTGACTTCTTTCAGGGCCTTTTTATGACTTCATTAAGTGAAAATGAGATCATTACGGAAGTCAGGATCCCCATCCCTTCTGCTGATACGAAGTCTACTTATGTGAAGTTCATGCAACCGGCTTCACGATTTGCCATTGTGGGCTGTGCCGTTATGGTTACTCGTAGCAACGGTGTGTGTGATGATGTGAAAGTAGCATTTACCGG
>JBPCUG010000245.1:0-3177 GCA_051011275.1 Cyclobacteriaceae bacterium
CAAATTGGCACACTACCAAACCGGTCGCATTTGATAACCAAGGTTACATATATGTTCCATTTGGCGCTCCCTCCGATGCTTGCCAGGATATGGCAAAATACGGCCCGGCTGGAATTCCCGGTGGCCAGGGGTTGGACCCTTGTCCTGAACTTGAAAATCATGCCGGGATCTGGAGGTTTGATGCCACTAAAACCGGACTCACGCAAGCAGATGGATATAAATTTGCTACTGGTATCAGAAGTGTAGTAGGTATGAAATGGAATCCGCTGGACGAAAGTTTATATGCGGTGGGAAATGGAATAGACAATTTTCACACTATGTTTCCCGATCGTTTTTCTTCTTGGCAAGCGGCTATGCTTCCAGCAGAGACCCTAATGAAAGTGACTGAAGGATCAAACTTTGGTTGGCCCTATGCTTACTATGATCAGATACAGCGAAAAAATGTTTTGCAGCCAGGATATGGAGGCGACGGAAATATAGTTGGACGAGCAAGTGAATTTGACGATCCGGTCGTAGCTTTTCCCGGGCATTGGGCTCCCATGGATGTCTTATTCTACCAGGGAGATCAATTTCCTGAAAGGTACAATCATGGTGCTTTCGTCGCCTTTCATGGCTCTACCGATCGTCCGCCCTATCCGCAATCCGGATATATTGTATGTTTTGCTCCCTTTGAAGAAGAGGGGAAATCGACTGGGAAATGGGAAGTTTTTGCTGATGGTTTTACCGGAATAGATACGGTACTGGATACCAGTGATGCGGTTTATAGACCGATGGGCTTAGCCATGGGGCCTGACGGGTCTTTGTATATCAGCGAGTCAAACAAAGGAAAGATCTGGCGTATCATGTACAAAGGAGACAAAAATAAATTCGGTGATACTGAATTGGCATCGATGGAACAACGAAAGTCCAGAAATTACATAAAAACACCTGATAAGGAAAAGGATAATATGCAACTGGGTGATGAACTAAGTGGAAGAATATTATACAATGCCTATTGCGCAACCTGTCATCAACGAAATGGTAAAGGAGATAACAATCGCTTCCCTCCTTTGGTATCTGACTGGATAGCTGGCGACGAAGACCGCTTAATTGATATTGTATTAAATGGTATGCAGGGAGAAATTAAAGTTGACGGAAAATCCTACAATGGTTTGATGCCGCAAAACAGCCATTTAGATGATCAAGCCATTGCTTCCATTTTAACCTATGTCAGGAACAGATTTGCCGGCATTGAGGACAGACCTATCCATGCATCTCAAGTGAGTAGCGTCCGCTCTGCTTCTATGGTTAAAAAGTGATTTATTGATAAAGGGAATCGAGCTTTAACCAGGTAGAGCAGGAAAAATCATTCTAACTTATCATCCCTTCATTTATGCCATATTTGATAAATGACTTAGTACTCTCTAGGTAGTCATGACACAATACAAAGAGATCTGAAGTACGGTTAAACTCCAGGGTCTCAAGGACTACTTTGTTGGATCTGGCAGTATGTACGAGTTCATATTTTCCTTCTTTTTCTAAACGCGCAATCAAGTTAGGTGTCACTTGTTGGCGCTTGGCGATCTGGTACTCAAGTATTCTCTCGGAATCAGTATTCTTTTTTTGATACAGATCATCTAGTGGTTCAAAATTAAGTGTAGTTGCTGTCTCCCAGACGGCTACACCGGTCTCTTTATTAGTTTTTCTAATAGGGCCTTCAAAATTGAGCGCGCCATACATGGAAACAGCTATGCTGTGAATTTCATGGTCGCTTAATCTCAAAAAGAATCCGATAATTTTGTTTTGGTTAATGAAGAGATCATACTTGGTCTTATTCAATGAATCATCAGATTCATGGATTTCTTTTAAAGCATATTGGAAAATTGATCTGCAGGAAAGTATAAAAGATGCAAGTTTGATCTCTATCGGATTGCAACCGGTTATGGGATCGAGGCCAAAGTTTACAAAGACCCTGTCCTGAAAAGCCTTCAATTCATTATGAATATAATGGATCTGCTTAAGCTTTCTTTCGATCTCAAAACGGCTTTTATACATGAGATTTACTCTTGGGTCATAACCTATTTATAACCTCAGCTATCAGGCAAATAACGCCGGCGCTCCTCATCCATCATCTCCTTGTGTTCCGGCATATCACTCGGGACAGCTGGCTCGGGACGTGATAATGTGGCTCCAAACAACCTTAGCTGTTTAAAACCAAGATAAAAAGGCTTCCACCATTTGAGGCTGAGAGGTACAGTAATATTGAGTAAAAAGGCGGCAAACATTAGCGTATAAAACTCGGTGACCCCAATTACCTGGTTTTGAACAAAGGCAATATTGATAACGATAAATGCCAGTTCTGCCCGGCCAAGCATACCCAACCCTATCATAACGCTTTCATGCCATTTATAGGCACCAGTAAAACGGGCAGCCAGGCAAGCTGACGTAATTTGAAGAATCACAACTGCCAGATAGAGGGCTACGGTCATGGGTAGTGCCTGCATCATTATCTCGGGATCAAAATCAAGTTTACCTCCAAGGTTCACAAAAAAGATTGGTCCGAAAATGGTAAAAGACAGGTGGCCTATAACATTGAAAGCAGACTTGAACTGATCATCCTGCTCTTCTTCTTTGATGATCTCTCCCTCTGGGTTCTTAACCCATTTGGTTTTGATATGGACAAAATAATCGGCATGTAAGAACAAGCCGGCAAAATAGGCACCGATGGCTGGGTGAAAGCCAAGTTCGAAAGCCATTACACCCAAGAACATGGCAATAAACAGCATGATCAAGGGAGTAAATTCACCCTGATGAACCATTAAGAAGCGTCGCACCCCTAGGCCTGCCAAAGCCCGGCTAAACTTGTGGTCGATCTTTTGATAAAAACTTGGATTTGGGGGTAGCTCAAGAGGTGATTTTTCGGGAAAAGCTACAAGTCCCATGAACAAAGTAATTGCAAAGAATATCAAAACCTTTGCAATAATCCACAAAATGCTAAGGGTCGAAACCGGTTCTGTACCATCACTAGCGCCGCTAACCAGGATGATAGGGATCAGTATAGCAACTCCGACTAAAGACAAAATATCATCGATCACCGCGGCGGTCATGATACCGGTTGCTGCAGTGGATCGATGCATCAAGTCACCACGCAAGCTCATCATGGTAAGGCTGACCGCCGTGGCCGTCATGGTCAGGCCC
>JBPCUG010000246.1:0-18473 GCA_051011275.1 Cyclobacteriaceae bacterium
AGAAACATGACGGGTTCTTCACTTACTATTGGGACACAAAGAAAGGAAAGATCTGGCTTGAGATCGATCGGTGGAATGATGAATTTTTATATGTCAGTTCTCTTCCTGCTGGGGTTGGTTCAAACGACATTGGTTTGGACCGTGGCCAATTAGGGGCTCGTAAGGTGGTCCGGTTTATTAGAAGTGGACCGAAGGTATTGCTTATCGAGTCAAATTATGACTACAGGGTAACTAGTGAAAATCCTGCCGAGCGAAAAGCAGTGGAACAGGCTCTTGCGCAATCAGTTATAGCAGGCTTTACCATTGACAAGGAAGAAAACGGAAAAGCATTGGTAGATGCCACCGAATTCTTTCTCAATGACGCACATGATGTGGTTGGTCAGCTAAAACGAACACATCAAGGCAGTTACAGACTAGATCAAAAACGCTCGGCTTTTTACTTACCAAATACTAAAAACTTTCCTCAGAACACTGAGGTTGAAGTATGGCTTACGTTCGCCGGTGAACCTGAAGGGAGCTATGTTCGCCAAGTGGTGCCTAGTCCAGAAGCTATTACCGTACGTCAGCATCATTCCTTGGTTCAACTTCCTGATGGCGGTTATCAGACCAGGGCTTTTGACCCTAGATCCGGATACGGTGCGATGACTTACGTAGACTATTCGGTTCCTATAAGTGAATCCATTGAGCAGCGACTGATCCGGCGACATAGACTGGCAAAGAAAGATCCCAGTGCTCCAATCAGCGAGGCCGAAGAGCCCATTACATACTACCTAGATCCAGGCGCTCCAGAACCGATCCGGAGTGCTTTACTAGAGGGCGCACGGTGGTGGGACCAAGCCTTTGAGGCCGCAGGGTACAAAAATGCCTTTCAAGTGGAGATGCTGCCAGAGGATGTCGATCCAATGGACATTAGGTATAATGTGATCCAATGGGTACACCGTTCTACCCGAGGTTGGTCTTATGGATCTTCAGTAACAGATCCACGCACTGGAGAAATTCTAAAAGGTCATGTAACTCTGGGTTCCTTAAGGGTGCGACAGGATTTCATGATTGCCCAAGGTCTACTGGCACCTTTTACCGATAGCACTCAAATACCTCCTGAGATGGAAGCTATGGCATTGGCCCGGTTGCGTCAGCTTTCTGCGCACGAGGTAGGCCATACCTTGGGCTTGGCACATAACTTTGCTGCCAGCGTAAATGACAGGGCTTCTGTAATGGATTATCCTCATCCGTGGATAACCATAGATGACCAAGGGAAACTGGATATTTCAGATGCATACGACGTTGGCATTGGCTCCTGGGATAAAGTAGCCATCTCATATGGCTATCAAGATTTTCCTGATGGAACCAGCGTTAGTAAAGAACTAAATCAAATACTTAATGGAGCTTTTGATAAGGGATTACGATTCATATCCGATCAGGATGCGCGTCCTCGAGGAGGGGCTCATGCCTATGCCCATCTATGGGATAATGGAGCTGATCCGGTGGCGGAACTGGAGCGGGTAATGAAAGTAAGAGCAATAGCTTTGGATAACTTTTCCGAAAACAACATTCCTGCCAACATGCCATTGGCTAAACTGGAAGATGTGATCGTACCTATCTATTTGTTTCATCGATACCAGGTTGAGGCGGCTGCAAAACTAGTAGGTGGCATTGACTATAGTTATGCCCTTCGAGGAGATGGCCAAGCTGAGATCGAATTGGTTTCACCCGACCACCAACGACGCGCTTTAGGTGCTCTCATAAAAACGCTTGCTCCTGAATCTCTGGCCCTACCAAACAACATTAAAATACCACCGCAGCCAATTGGCTATAGAAGAGATAGAGAAAACTTTAAAAGTCGTACTGGTTTAAGTTTTGATCCACTGTCGCTCCCAGAAACTTCAACCTCCTTAACTATTTCCTTACTACTTCATCCCGAAAGGGCCTCCAGATTGGTCTCACATAATGCTCAGTTTCCAAAACAACCTGGCTTAGGCTACATTATTGAGCAATTGATAGACAATATGTGGGAAAATAGATCAAAAACATCAGGCTATCATGCCGAAATCCAAAGGATTACTGCTTCCATATTACTAAATCAACTAATGCGACTTAATAAGGATGCCAATGCCCATCAACAGGCAAGAGCTATTGCCCATCAAAAGGTGCTGGAGTTATCCACATGGTTGCAACAACAACTAAACAAGAGCGTGCGGAGCGACTGGGGTGCCTTTTACAGTTATCAACAGTCCCTAATTAGCCAATTTTTGGATAACAGTGAGTCCTTTTCTTGGCCCGAGTCTAAACCCAGTCCTCCGGGATCACCTATTGGATCGGGGAATTTATCCACATTTGAATGTGGAGGCAATCATTTATATAATTAGGTTAGTTACTAACATTTAAATACTTGGTTTTCAGATATTAGTGCCTGTCTTCAGCTCTGCCACTTGGTCCTTAGAGCTGGTATTCTTTTGGTTAAACCTTTGGGGTAAGATTTGGGAATTTCAGCGTAGGTAGGTTTAGAATCTCTTGATCAACCCGATGTTGATAAGTCGAACCCGTGCCCTAACACCTACCAGAATGAAAAAACTCCAGTTAGAGGTTATCCACAATAGATGCGGGCCTTCCTGCTTCAAAATTCCAGCACTTCGAACTCGGTTCTTCTATTCCGCTGGTGCTCCTCGTCTGAGCAATCCACGTGGTTTATACAGTGATTTACCGGTTCAGACTCCCCGTATCCTTTGGCAACCAATCTTTTGGCATCTATACCTTTCGAAATTATATACTTTACCGCTGATTGTGCCCGCTTTTCAGACAACTGCCGGTTATAAGCGTCTTCGCCTCTGGAGTCAGTATGCGATTTAATCTCTATCTTTATACTGGGCTGATCTTTGAGGATGGCTACCATTTTATCCAACTCTTTGGCTGCTTCGGGCCGGAGGTCCCATTGATCATAGTCGTAATAAATATTCTCAATCTCAATTGCACCAGTTATTCTTACCCCTTTACCAAGTAAAGTAGTCTTCGCTTTATCATCCACGGTTTCTTTCTGGTCATCTGTCATGGCCAAAACTTCTTGATCCAATGGTAACTCTAGGAACTCAAGCGCGGGATCGGTAATATCCTCAACATTAAAGCCAACTACCATTCCAGTTTTTTCCTCATGATTTCCCACCACCGTATATTGCACATTTTTATTGGCCCTAAACTCAAATTCCCCGTTGCTACTTGATTTCACTTGAAACGATTCACCGGTAGATTCATTTACTATTGAAACCTTTGCATCCGCTAGTAGCTCCAAGGAAGCCATATCATAGGTCTTACCTTTGACAGTAACAAATTGCGTAAGAATGAGTTCCAGATTTACTATTTGACCATAAGTATTTTCGTGAGTGTCAAATTCTTTGCTTGAGGTTAGGTACCATTCCTTATTGGCCTTCACCAAGTACTCCTTATCTGGCTCAATCTTAAAACTAACCCTCCCAATTGAGTCGGTCAATGCTTCATCGATTTTGACCTTTCCTTCATAAATAGCAACTTGTCCGTTTTCTACTGGCTGACCATTGGTATCGAATATGACTAAACCCTTCATCTCAAGATACAAGGGTTTGAAATGGTAGATATCATCATTTCCCTCACCCCCTTTGCGATTAGAGGAAAATAAGCCCGATCCATTTTCATTTCTAATAAAACCAAAATCATCCCATTCTGTGTTGAAGGGATAACCAAGATTGGTCAATTTTTCAGTACTCAGCTCGAACTTGTAGGTATCTAATCCGCCCATGCCAATATGGCTATTTGAGGCAAAATACAGTACCTGGTCACTATCTAAAAAAGGGAACATTTCCTTTCCTTCGGTGTTTACGTTCGAGCCCATATTTTGTGGTTCACCCCAGCTACCATCGCTCCATCGGCTAAGGTAAATGTCGGTGCCACCGTAACCTCCGGGCATATCCGAAGCGAAATAGAGTCTCGTACCATCGCTACTTATGGCAGGATGCCCTACTGAATATTCATCACTGTTGAATGGCAATGGGCTGATGTTTTCCCATTGATTACTGCCAGCCTTACGGTCGGCACTGAAAAGTTTTAAATTTATTTCTCCAGCTGCGCTTTTTAATAGCTTCTTTTGGTAAAAATTGTTCCCAGTAAAAAGCATCTTCGTTTCTCCTGCATAAAAAACAGCTGAACTTTCATGGTACTTGGTGTTCACCGCTGGATTGAATTTTTCAGGTGCAGCCAGAGTACCATCGGCCTGCTGCTTTGCATAATACAACTCCAGAAAAAAACTGTTGTCCCTATTATATTTTGGCTGTATTACGGCTCGAGGATCCTTTCGCGCTGATGCAAATACCACACCTTGATCAAAATAGGTAGGGCTGAAGTCAGACTCTGGCGAGTTAATTCCCAGTAATTGCACCGAGTATTTCGTCGAATCTTTGTAAAAAAGGGGATAGTTGTCGATTGCCTCTTCCATCCTAGCTGCTCTTTGATCATCAGGTGCTTCTTGACGATACTTTTGTAACCAATCCTTGGCTTTTGCAAAGTGCTTAATTTGAAACAAAGCTTCAGCATAGTGATATTTATGGGCTGGCTTAATGCCCCCCCCTTCTCTGATTGCTTCGTGGTACCATACTACTGCCTTACCAGGATTATTCAGTTGTTTGTAACACTCTGCCATCTTTAGCTTAACCTCCGGATTGTCATAGTTGCTATCCAGCAATCCTTTGTATAAATTCATGGCATCTTGATAGGCATAACTATCAAAAAGCTTATTGGCCTTCTTAAAAACGTAATTGAAATTGGTGGGAGCATGATCCTGAGCCCAAACGCTTAGGTATAAACAGAGGCAAAAGGCGCAAAGAAAATTTCGATAAAGATTTTTCATTTTCAGTCGATCTAGAAGAACCTTGGGGTCTTTATTTTACGCTGTGGTTTGTTGAAATTGTAATTGAGCATAATTTCATGGGATCCTGCTTGTACTTTGCTTAACTCTGTGATATTGACAAAATCATAAGCATAACCCAAACGAAAATTCTGATTGATCTGTAGTTCCAAAAGTGCTGCCCAATCGGCCATCGAGCGATGCGACAAACCCAACCAAACCACATCATGGATTAATAGGTTGGCATTTAAATCTATCTGTAACGGAGCTCCTTCCACTGCTTTGACTAAGAAGTTTGGTTTAAGCCTCAAATTCCGATTTAGATCAAATACATAACCTCCAGTTAAGAAGTAATGTCTGATCTCCTTAGCTACTGTGGTGGTATTCTCTTTGTCAAAACTATTTTGCAGCATCCTAGGTAAAGAAAAGCCTGCATAAAATCGCTCCCCGCTATAAAAAACTCCGGCTCCAAAATTAGGCATGAATGCACTTTTATAATCCTGAAAATCAGGGGCAGGACGCGTTTGCAATAACAAGTCGTTGAGATCTTCACGGTAACTGGTAAATCCAACCTGTAGTCCCATTGAGAGGGTTCCCTTTTCCATTGGGATCTTATAGGCATAGGCTCCATAAAACCCATATTCATGACTTACCCCAATGCGATCATGAACCAAAACCCCTCCTACTCCAATATGTTTATTTTTTATGGGGCTGTGCGCTGCTAAAGTTTGTGTGCTTGGGGCTCCCTTTAAACCCGCCCATTGCTCTCTGACCAGTGTTGTAACACTCAGTGCCTCATGACTTCCAGCATAAGCAGGGTTAATAGCTAAACCATTAAACATGTATTGGGTATACATAATATGCTGCTGGCCATAAGAACATAAGGTGATCCCTAAAAAAATCACGCACATACCAACATATTTTATACCTCTGAGCTTCATTGTTTTCCCATTTAAACTTTACCTTCTCAAAACGATATAGCCACTTCTAGCCTTACTGCCATCACCAATGTCAAGCACATAGAAGTAGGTGCCCGCCGGAAGCATGTCATTCCCTAAAACAATACCCTTAGTTGATTGTCCCTCCCAAGCTATGCTCAAGTTGTTGTAGCCTCGGGCTTCATACACCTTATTACCCCAGCGATTAAATATTTGCACTGTATTATTAGGGAACCTTTGGATGCCTTCAATCACCCAAACATCATTGGAATCGTCACTATTAGGGGATATACCTTCATAAATAACCAATCCTTCAAATGGAGTCACCTCAATGACTACAGTAGCCATGGAACAGGCGATTACAAACCCGTCGTCACAAACCTCATAAACAAAGCTGTCGGTACCCCTGAACCCAGGATTTGGAGTGTAAGTGAAAGCGCCGTCGGCGTCTAGTACTAGTGTGCCGTTGGAAGGGCCTGACAATGGAGTATCATTAACAGTAAGATCATCCCCATTTGGATCAGAATCATTATCGAGAACATTATCTGATACTTCAAAATCTTCTTCTGTAATAATTAAATCTTCTTCAGCCACAGGTGGATCATTGGGGGGTAACACCTGGATACTAATCCCTGCAGTAGCATTACCTCCATTGCCATCTCGGACATCGTAACTATACGTTTCAGTACCTATAAAATCGACAGGTGGGGCGTAGTCAAACGAACCGTCTATGTTCCACAATAAAGTACCTCCGCTAGTGCCAACTGGTACCACATCAACTACCTCAATACCATCCCCATCTACATCCAGGTCATTTTGCAATAGGCCAGGTACCGCTATATTGATCGATGTATTTATTACGGTTATGTAGCTGTCATCAACCGCTACAGGAGCATCGTTGATGGGGTCAATGGTAATGGTAACCGTGGCTTGGCTACAGGTACTGGGATTACCATCATCGCAAACTTGGTATATGAACGTATCTATGCCGGTGGAATCATTATTGGGGGTATAAGTAAAAGTACCATTGGCATTCAAGGTTACAGCTCCTTTACCAGGCCCACTTACTTGAGTAGTGCTCACAGTAAGATTATCTCCTTCTGGGTCACTATCATTATTTAGTAAACCCAGTAGCGGATCAGATATGATCAGGGTTACTTCTTCATCCGTATTGTAGCTATCGTCCACGGCATTCGGTGGATCATTTAAGTCGATTACCGTAATGGTTACGGTGGCGGTATCTGTACCACCATTGCCATCGTCAATTACATAAGTGTAGGTATCCAAACCTACAAATCCGGCCGCTGGGTTATAACTAAATGAACCGTCTGCATTTACAACTACTACACCACCATTAGCACTGTTAGTATCAAAATTTGTAATGGTAAAGGTATCACCTTCTATATCACTGTCGTTACCTAATACTCCGAGAGCAGCTACGTTCAAGGAGGTGTCTTCGTCAGTGCTGTAGCTGTCATCAAGAGCCACGGGGTTGTCGTTTATTGGGTTAACCACAACTGTTACCGTGGCCACATCAGTCCCTCCGTTGCCATCGGCGACAGTGTAAGTAAAGCTATCCATTCCATTAAAATCCGCTAGGGGTGTAAAGGTGAAGGAACCATCTCCATTTACCAGGACTACACCGCCACCGACACTGGTATTATCAAATCCTGTCACCGTTAGGGTATTCCCTTCCGGATCAATATCATTACCCACTAAACCAGGTGCTACAATATTCAAAGGTGTATCCTCGTCTGTACTAAAATTATCCCCAATAGCAATCGGGGGATCATTTAAGTTGTTAACAGTGATAATGACCGTTGCTACATTAGAAGTGCCCCCATCGTCATCGTCCACTGTGTATGCCAGGCTATCAATGCCTGCAAAATTGGGATCAGGGGTATAGGTAATAGTACCATCACCGTTTACCACGATTTGACCATTGAGAGGAAATGCGGCTATCCCCACAGAGGTGGGATCGATGTTCCCGTCGGTGTCCGTATCATTATTAATAACATTTATTGCAATAGTAAGCTCCTCATTAGTACCCACTGCATCATCTACTGCCACAGGAAGATCGTTAATGTCCTCTATAACTATTAACACTGTGGCAATATTAGAGGTTGCCCCATTGTTATCATTTACGGTATAGGTGAGACTATCTGTACCATTGTAAGCCGGGTCTGGTATATAGGTTATAGTACCGTCACCATTGTCAACGATGTTGCCATTAGGAGGAAGCACTATGATGGCTATACTACTTAGGTCCAAAGTGCCATCAATATCGATATCGTTGGCAAGGACATTGATTATAATTGGTGTATCTTCATCGGTGTTATTGCCGAAGTCGCCTATAGCCAACGGTGGATCGTTATTGGGATTTACTGTAATGGTAACAGTTGCTGATGCTGTCTCGCCATTGCCATCAGTAATGGTATAGGTATAAGTGTCAGTACCAAAGAAATCAGGCTTAGGTATATAAGAAGCGGTACCATCGCCATTGTTAATTACAGCTCCATTGCTTCCCTGGGTTACGGCACTGATGACCAAAGGATCGTTTTCCGGATCAGAGTCATTGGCTATGACATCGGTAGTAATCGGATTATCTTCATCGGTAATATCGTTATCGTCTACGGCTAGCGGTGCATCATTTACTGTTGCTATGGTAATGGAAACCGTCGCCCCGTCGGAGCCTCCATTTCCATCGTTGATGGTGTAGGTAAAATTGTCTGAACCGCTAAACTGACCATTAGGCGTGTAAGTAAGCGTACCATCCCCATTGTCCGTTACGGTGCCATTGGCCCCTTGAGTAAATCCTGAAATACTTAGTGGATCACCATCCGGGTCACTGTCATTGTTCAACACAATAACTATTACCGGCTCGTCCTCATTAATATTCTCAAAATCATCTTCCGCTATCGGATCATCGTTGATAGGATTTACCGTGATGTTAACAGTGGCGGTGGCGGTGCCTCCGCGATTATCAACAATAGTGTAGGTATAGCTATCTGCCCCATTATAATTAGGATCAGGCGTATAAGTGATGGTGCCATTACCATTGCCAACTATGGTTCCATTTGCTGGCTGAGTAATTGAAGCAATGACCAAAGGATCGCTATCAGGGTCACTATCATTGGATAAAACATTGGTGGTAACCGGATTATCCTCATCGGTATTTTCATTGTCATCGTTGGCCACCGGAGGGTTGTTGTTGATCCCTACAAATACAGTCACCGTGGCTGTGGCCGTGGTTCCATTACCATCGCTGATTATATAGGTAAATAAATCAATACCTAAAAATCCATTGTTAGGAGTATAAGTAGTGGTACCATCCCCGTTGTCTACCGCAGATCCGTTAGTGGCGGTGGCTACTGATAATAAGCTTAATGCGTCGCCATCCACATCAAAATCGTTGTTCAATACTGCTATCACAATTGCTATATTTTGCGGGGTGCTGGCCACATCATCCTCGGCGACTGGTGGATCATTTAACGCATCCACAAATATGGTAACGGTAGCGGTAGCAGTTCCTCCGGCACCATCAGTTATAGTATAAGTATAGGTATCGACTCCGTTGAAATTGGGATCAGGCGTATAGGTAATGGTACCATTCCCATTGTCCGTTACTGTTCCATTAAAACCGGCGGTTGTAGATGTAATGAAAACCGAAGCTCCTTCCGGATCCATGTCGTTTGCCAAAACATCAGTGGTTACGGGCAAATCTTCATTGGTGCCATCAATATCATCTACAGCCAGAGGGTTATCGTTTGTGGAATTCACTACCACGGTTACAGTTCCTGTGGAAGTACCCCCGTTGCCATCAGTTATTGTATAGGTGTAGTTATCCGCTCCAGTAAAGTTTGGGTTTGGAGTATAGGTGATGGTACCATTGCCGTTATCCACTACAGTTCCGTTGGATCCCTGAGTAATTACTACTATAGTTAGAGGATCGCCATCGGGGTCACTATCATTGCTTAAAACATCGGTCGTGACGGGAGTATCTTCTGTTGTACTTTCCACGTCACCCGAAGCGGTAGGTGGATCATTTGCTATACCTACAAAAACAGAGATGATAGCCGTTGAAAAGCCTCCTCGATTGTCAGTTATGGTATAATTAAAGGTATCCACACCGGTGAAATTGGGATCTGGAGTATAGGTCACAGTGCCGTCCTTGTTATTCACCACGGTGCCGTTTGCAGGGTTGTCCACTTTCTGCACCCTAATGGCGTCTCCATCCACATCAAAATCGTTGCTTATAACGTCAATGATAACAGGAGTATCCTCCGCAGTGGAAGTAATATCCAGTACCGCCACCGGGTCATCATTTCTGGATTGTACTATGATGGTTACAGTAGCGGTAGCCGTTCCTCCATTACCGTCGGTAATGCTATAAGTGTAGGTGTCAGTACCGTTAAAATCCAGGTTTGGAGTATATGTTACGGTACCATCCCCGTTGTTCACCACCATACCGTTAGCCGGCTGAGTAATCGTAAACACCACTAGGGGATCATTGTCCGGGGGATCGTTATCGTTTGCCAAAACATTTGTAGTAACGGCATTATCTTCTTTAGTTATATCAAAGTCATCGTTGGCAATAGGATCGTCGTTTATGGGACCTACAAAAACTGTCACACTGGCGGTTGCAAAGCCCCCATTGCCGTCGGTGATGGTGTAGGTAAAAGTGTCGCTACCGTTGAAATTGGCGTTGGGGGTATAGGTGACTGTTCCATCGCCGTTGTTCACCACAGTGCCATTACTACCTTGGGTAACGGCAGTAATAGATAGGAGATCACCATCCACGTCAACATCATTATCGACAACTTCAATTGTTATGGCTACATCTTCAGGGGTATTTTCAAAATCATTTACCGCCACAGGATCATCATTGACTGCACTTACCACTATGGTTACTGTAGCTGTAGATATTCCCCCATTGCCATCATGAATGGTATAAGTAAATGAATCCGTACCGTTAAAATTCGGAAATGGTGTATAGGTGACCGTGTTGCTGCCGCTTATTACCACCGTACCGCTGGTGCCCTGAGTGACGATCACCACTGTTAGCGGATCACCTTCAGTATCAAGGTCATTCCCCGTTACATTTATCAGGGCCGGGGTATCTTCGTTAATATTGGCATTATCGTCTATTGCCTGAGGGCCGTCATTTATAGGAGCAACCACAATGGTTACGGTTCCTGTAGAAAAACCTCCGTTGCTATCGGTAATAGTATAAGTGAAAGTATCAATCCCAGAAAAGTTAGTGTTGGGAGTATACGTATAAGTGTCGTTTCCATTGTCCACTACCAATCCGTTAGTGGCTGGAGTAAACCCGGTAATAGTTATGGGGTCCCCATCCACATCAATATCATTGGAAAGCACCGGTATCACTACCGCTATTTCCTCCAAAGTAGCAATAATGTCCAGGACAGCATTAGGCGTGTCATTGATTGGGTTAATAGTCACGGTTACGGTAGCCGTGGAAGTACCACCGTTGCCATCAGTAATCGTATAAGTATAGGCATTGACTCCCGAAAAATTAGGAAAAGGGGTGTAAGTGATAGTCCCATTTCCGTTATTCACTACTATTCCATTGGTCGGCTGAGTAACACTAACGATGGTCAACGGATCTGCGTCCGGATCTGAATCATTAGTTAACACCGGGCTGATCACGGGTATGTCTTCGTTAGTGGTTTCACCAGAATCGTCTATAGCAATCGGTGGATCATTAACTGGGTTTATGATAATACTTGCCGTGGCCTGTGCGCAATTGTTGATGGGGCTTGCATCATCACAAACCTCGTACACGAAACTGTCGCTGCCATTAAAATTTGCGGCTGGAGTATAGGTGAAAGTACCGTCGCCGTTAAGCACCAAAACGCCATTGGTTACGTCCGTAATTAAGCTTACGGTAAGAGGATCAGCGTTAGGATCAGAGTCATTAGTGAGCACATCGTCACTTAGCGGCAGGTCCTCATTAGTATTAAATATGTCATCAACTGCTACCGGATAGCTGGAAAAAGTACTGAATTCCGAGGTGCTACCATAGCTACCTCCGAAGTCCTCCGTAGCGGTAGCAGTAACTTGTAATACGTTATTGGGAGCTACACCTGATAATGTAACATTATGAGATGATCCCGGAGCGCCCGCCACTGAGGCAAAACTTAGATACGATTCACCCTCACCATAATCAGAGGGATCTAAGCCGTTAGGGTTGTCGAAAAATTCTACCCGGTAATTGCCGCTTGGCACATCTAACTCAAACGAAACCTGCACATCGGCTCCAACTTGAGTAATAGTGGTGATTACGGGAAAATTTAGTCTTGAATTTCCTCCTGAATCACCATCACCGGGGTCATTGATGGACACTCCATCCGGAGCTGAACCGGAGGCGCTTAAGTCGATGCCAAGGGTACCGTTGTTGAAAATCTGGTTGGTTAGAATCTGAATGCTATCGGAATTGGCATATACTGTAACGCCAGAAAGCGTATTATGTGCAATGGTATTACCCGCACCGGCGGAGGTTCCTCCAATCAGGTTATTAGCTGGGGTATTCGATACCAATATACCATCACCCCCATTGCCCAAAGCACTAGTTCCGTCCGATTGTGTACCAATCAAATTACCCTGTATAGTGTTATTATCAGCACCGGCACCACCTATGGTTATTCCGTTACCGGAGTTACCTGAAATCAAATTGCTTTCTCCTGCAGCGAAACCTCCAATGGTATTCCCGGCACTGTTTATAATCCCGATTCCGGAAGTACCATTAGCCAAAGCAGCGTTTCCATTAATATCTGTACCAATATAATTGCCTATAACCTGGTTGGACGTGGTGGTAGTACCATCGATTGCTATGCCAAAAGCATTGTTCCCAGAGATGACATTGCGTGCGCCGGCGGATGTACCACCGATGGTATTATTGGCGGCTCCGCCTTGCAATAAGATGCCCTCCAATAAGTTTCCTAGATCAGCTAAACCTGCAGCATCTGTACCAATAAGGTTTCCTTCAAAGCTATTTCCGGTAGTTGCTGTGCCGGTGATCAGTATTCCCGAGCCATTATTGCCTGAAATAAGGTTACCTTCACCCGGATCGCTGCCTCCAATTGAATTAATTGAGGAACTATCCACCAAATGAACTCCATTGAAGCTATTTCCCAAATCGATGGCACCAGATACGTCGGTGCCTATATAATTTCCTATGACAGAATTACTTGAAGTACCATTATCTAGTATTTCCACTCCGTCACTTCCGTTAGCTGAAATGAAGTTGCCAGTCCCAGCTGAAGATCCTCCTACGGTATTGTTGGTACTAGCAAGTTCCAGTAGTATTCCGTCTCCAGAATTACCCAAAGCACCTGTTCCATTTACATCCAGCCCAATATAATTCCCTTGAATACTATTCCCTGAGCCGGCATCAATATTCACTCCATCGTCTCCATTCCCGGAAATAACATTACGTGTAGCGGAGGTGTTTCCTCCAATGGTACTGTTAGTTGTGTTGATAAGATCAATGCCGTCTCCATTGTTCCCTAAATCCAAAGTCCCGGTGGCGTTGGTGCCGATGTGGTTTCCCTGGATTAGGAGATTATCCACTCCATCGGAAGAAATACCATCGGAGTCATTGCCAGAGATAATATTTCCACTTCCGGCGATGGTACCACCAATGGTGTTTCCATCAGCACTTGTGTTCAAAAATACGCCGTGTACGCTATTCCCAATGTCCGCGGTACCATTTACGTCTGTACCAATGTAATTACCAAGAACTTGATTGCCAGTAGTGCCCGCACCGTAGATTTCCACTCCATCACTGTCGTTTCCAGAAATTATGTTTCGAGCGGCATTTATATTTCCGCCAACAGTGTTGTTTGTAGCAGCGTTATTCATAATCACCCCATTATCTGTATTACCAAGATCCAAGGTGCCTGTAACATCGGTTCCAATAAAATTGCCCTCTACTGTATTGCTGCTCGCGCTAGAATGCATGGTTACACCGTCGTCGCCGTTCCCGGAAATAAGATTGCGGGCCTGAGGGGTAGTTCCCCCAATGATATTGTTATCAGCTCCAGAACCCATGCCAACACCATCATCAGTGTTACCTAAGTCAACGGTACCGGTAACATCCGTACCGATATAATTGCATTCGATAGTATTGCCGCCATTGTTGGTTAGGACGATGCCGTCAACCGTAAAATTGTTGATTACCAGACCCCGAACGGTACTACCTCCGGCAGTAATAGTAAGGCCACTTACTCCGGCCCCCGCGCTGGAGCCATTTAACACAATAAGTAATACCGCATTTGAGGCGCCAGGTGCAGCTACCGTATTGCACTGAGCGCCTGATTGGGTGGTACCATCAATCACTACCGGATCGGTAACGGTAGGCAAAGCGGAGGTAGGTTGGATAGTATGAGGCCCTGCTCCTGGAATGTTGAAAAATATATTGTCTGTGCCACCATTGGCATTGGCATCTAGGATCGCTTGTCTTAAAGATCCGGCACCGGAGTTATTGGTATTGGTCACAACTAAACTTCCCAAAGTACTCAGGTCGATGGTACCAGCTCCGGCACAATATACGGCCGAGGCTTCCCCATTGATAGTCCCACTTCCAGTACATATTCCTGTATAGGTGATGATTCCACTGCCCGTAATGGTTCCAGGGTTGCTGAAACTTCCTGCAGTACTATTCAATGCCCCATCAATTACGGCATCGATGCTATTGTTGGTGATACTGGACACTACATCTACGGTGCTGGAAGCGCCGATAGTGATATCACTACTAGTTGCAGTCAGCATTATGCCCCCTATATCTAATTGACCGTAGCTCGATAATACCCCACTGTTGTTAACAGAAACGGAACCTGTAATATCTGTTGTGCCTCCACTTGCAATGGTTAAGGATGCAGTATTGTTTAGAGTATAACTACTGCCAACAGTTAATCCGCCAGTTGCACTCACATTTATGGATGAGGTTTGGTGGCTTATAATTATTCCGCCGACATCAAGCACCCCATTTACATTTGTAACGGCAGCATTGTCAGCAGTTAAACTACCGGTAATATTGAAAGTACCTCCCGAATTAATAGTCACAACCGCGTTATCTTCGAAGTTGCTGCTACTCCCGAAGTTTAAAATACCGCCTGAATTCACAGTAATAGTGGCGCTAGATTGGATAAAGGTAAGGCCGGTGATAGTGAGCGTTCCTCCTGAATTAACGGTGATAGAGCCAGTAATAGTAAGGGATCCGCTGATAGTAGCTGTATGATTGACGATCAGATCATCTGCACCGGTTGGAGTACCGCAATCCCAAGTATCCACTGCGGTAGTTGTACATGTAGCTGCCCACACAATACTACTTGATAACCATATCATGGCGATCAAGCACACAATAGTGGTGCAGCACTTTTTAAGAAATATACTAGACCCAAACTTCATAACACCTGCGAGCAAAACAAACTGTAGTCTTTAATGCATAACTATTTGCTTGCCGGGCAAAGGTACCAGATGGATCGTTCCTATAGCACTGAATCTTGCCGGTTGGATTATTGGTGTAATAAAATGGTAACTTATTTACTCGGAGACAAAAAAGTTGTAGTTCCTATTCGAAAGGGGATTCAGTCGATTTTCCAAATGAATGGTTTAACAAAAGGGTCAACTTTAGTATTCCACTTTAACAATAGTAGGAGAAATGTAAAGACATGTATAGGACAAAAAGTAATATCTTTTTATGTAAATGAAATATAGAGGTATTTTGGTACATGTATTTTTTTCAGAAATATTGAGGTGATTGGATTTGAGGGTCATTTGGGGGCATACAGCTTCCACGAAATTAACCTTTCACACAAAACCTGTCTAGGTAAGACTTAGAAAAAAATTGCATCTCTAAGTTGCAAACTTATGCAAGCTATTTCTACGTATTTATACTGGTAAAATTGCGCAAAAGTACGTAAAACATGCTGGAGTTTAGGGGTTATCCGAATTGTACCATTTAATGATTAATTTAGTCAAACATGTGTAAAATATCGTCATTCTACAAAGCGGTTACCTGAGGTACATGACTGACATAAAGCTAGTTGGGGTGCGTAAGGCAAATAGGGCTTTTTGAAGATTCAGTTTACGGAGATATCTGTTAATCGCCTGGAAACAAAGAAGCACCATGTCAAACATAACGCTTTGTGGGAATTGAAATACCAGCGATCAGTGATTCAAAAGCAATAGTAAGAAGGTCTGTCTTTCTAGTTGTTATCAGTATCGACAAAGGCTATGGCTTTGCTTAGGCCAACGATCCTAAACTTGGTTCTTCGGTTTGCTTGATGATCTGTGGCGGAGCACCTGTTGCAAACATTAAACTGGTGACAAATTAAGAGAGAACTGAAAGGATAAATAAACTACTTTAACAAGTTTACCTATTGGTGCAAGCATTTCACGGAAAATCCCTAAATATCAGCACGTTGAGTATGTGGATATCTAGTCTTGGTATATTTGACCCGGAGGTTATCCACACATTGGTCCTGCCAGCTATCATGGCTAGCATGTGTTGTGGATAACCTAAAAATAAAACACCGTAACTCGTTGCAAATCAGCTATCAGCCCTGGACTAATCTAAATTCTGTACGCCGATTTAGCTGGTGTTGGCTTTCGTTGCAGCTTTTACCATCATTGCAACCATTTACGGGCATTGACTCCCCATAACTATCTGTACTAAGCCTATCAGCGCTGATACCTTTTGCTAGTAGATAATCAACCGCAGCTTGTGCTCTTCTTTTTGAGAGTGCCTCATTGTAGCTACTACTACCACGCACATCAGTATGCGAGCCCATTGCCAACTTTAGTTCTTTATGTTGACTTAAAAGATCGACCAGTTTATCTAGTTCCACTGCAGCATCTTTACGAATAGTGGATTTATCGAAATCGTAATAGATATTGTTAATTGTTATGGCTTCGCTTGCCGCATAGCCGTTCTCCCCCACCAACTTTTTAAGTAGCGGATCTGTATTGTTTTGCCCGTTGCTTAAAGATGCAATTGGATCTCCTATACCCAGCGCTTTCGCCTTTTTGCTGATTAGCTGGTCTACTTTTGCTTGGTCATCAAAAGACAAGTTGGTGTAATAATCTTCCACTGCTTCAGAAGGAAGGTCGTCTGGGGAAGTGATATCTAACTTTTGATTGATCACCTGGTCTACATATAACTTCTCTTCGTCCGGCAAACCTTTGTAGAATGTCTCAGCTTCTTCCTTTATATCATTACCCGAAGTTTGATCGGAGTCTGATAATAATATTTTTTGATTGTCCTGGACCAAGTAAGCATCTTCTCCTTCGTTTACCACTTCATACAGTTGCTCATTGGTGCTCAGGTAGGTTTGGTTCTCTCCTCTTAAGTCCTCGATCATGACGATCTCAGCATTTTGCCATTGACCACTTTCTTTTAAATCGGCTAATGTTTTTATCTCCGAACTTGGCACCACCCCAGAGACAACCTCGGTATGCGTATCGTCCCAACTCATTGGATTGATCTCAACTATTTGGTTAGGCACATTTGGTTGGTTTATGAGAATACTGTGATCTCGATCTTCAAAAACAGGAACGATTAGAGCTCCTTTTTCATCTGCGACTAGTGTTGCCTCCTTTTCACCATCTACAAACAATTGCGCCGTTGCATTAGGTAACGGATCTCCTTCCGGGTCAACTAAAATCAGCTCTTTTTCTTCTACATTTTGACCCCCAAACCTCGAAGCAACATCCCCCGATGCCTCACTAATAGCTGCCTCTTCCAGTGATACGATCAGCTCGTCAGGATTGGCTTGTTCAATAGCCTGTTCGGGTATCTCGATTGCCACATCTCTGTAACCGGGATTACTAATAATCATATTGTAATCTTTGTCAGGTGCAGCATCAAAGGTCAGGATTCCATCCTCATATCGCGCTGGTTGCTCTGTGCCATCAGAATACACCGTAACTCTAGTGTCATCCAGTCCTTCCATCGTTTCACTGCTAATGGCTTCAATTGGGATAGCCGCAGACCTGGCGCCAGATGAACCAGCCATTTTGTTAGGGGTAGTGGCTTCCGATACTAACTCCTCGCCCACCTCGGATTCGGTGGCAGTATCGTTGGTTGGATCCATTTGATCTGTCAGCAACGCTTCATTAGAGTAAGGATCTTCAAATGAGTTTACTATTTCATTTTGTTGGTCTCCCATTGGCTCTTGAGAAGATGCCGTTTGCAATTGTGCATCTTGGTCCCAAAGATTTTCTTCTGGTGAACTAGCACTACCATCTGAGATATACTCTGCCGGCAGTTCTTCTATTTCGTTTGATGCTTCAACTGGGTTTTCTACCTGATCTTGTCTATCGGCAAGTAATGCATTTGTGGTAATTTCTGGTTCAGGTTCCAACTCCTGATCCAATCCATCTGTATCAGTTGCGGCTTTATCAGTCGTCGATTCCATTGGCAATTCTTCGGCCAGCGTATTGCCATTCGCTAACTGCGATGCTTGATCGTTTAATCCTGAAGAAGGAGCCAAATCAGATTCTGTATCTTGATCCCAAAGATTTTCGTCAGGTGAGCTAACGCTACTATTTGAGATATACTCTGATGGCAATTCTTCTATCTGGCCCGATTCTTCAATATGATTTTCAGCTTGATCCATTTGATCCGCTAGCAATTCACTTGG
>JBPCUG010000247.1:0-5898 GCA_051011275.1 Cyclobacteriaceae bacterium
GCGCATCGATTTGAGCCGTCCGATGCTGCCACCAGGGAGGTGCTTTCCCACAAGCCAGCCTTGGCAATCTGGGGAATGGCCGACCAAACTCTTCAACCTAGCCACTTCATTCCGCTGTTCAATGAAGCTTTCCCAAACGGTACCACACACTTTCTAGAGGGAGTTGGCCATTACTGCCATGAAGACGCACCAGAGGAGGTTGGAAAACTGATTGATGAGTTTATACAGAAGACCTGACTTAAGTATCTATAACGACCTTAAAGTGGTAGGTCATGAGCAGTCCCTTGTTCCTATAGAAAACTTCAAAGCTTCTGATATGGATATGTATAGATATTGCTTTACAAAAACACACAAAAACATTAATTTTAAAATAGGCACCAATCAACCAGCGTAGTAACCTATGATCTCCTCAAAAGATTTAGAATCTCCAATGGACTTGGAAATTCAAAGCTTTTACAAGTGAAATCTTCATCGCTGTACTAAGATATTGCTGGTAACCTGAGTTAGTTGGTATCGATTTTTTTGGTGGGCAGAATTAGTATTCATTCCTAGGACCAAGTCTTAAATTCTATGATTCCTGGCTACGCAATTTCCGAAGAAATTTTTAGAGGAAGGAAGAGAATCGTTTATCGGGGGGTTCGCGAAGAAGACAATCAAGAAGTAATTATTAAAACCCTGAGCACAGAATATCCCAGTGATACTGATATCGCAAACCTTAAGAATGAATATGGAATTATCAAAAACCTAAACCACGAAGGCATTATAGAAGCTTTTGGTTTCGTGTCTGATAGAAATCGGCCCGCGCTGGTATTAGAAGATATTGGTGGCAGATCACTTAAGACTTTTATCGACGATGTTGAAATTGATTTTAGCACTTCCCTGGATATTGCCATCAAATTGGTAAAGGCAGTCAAAGAGCTTCATCAAAAACAGATTATTCATAAAGACATTAATCCTAAGAATATTATTGTCAATTCGGAAACCGGCCAAGTGAAGCTGATTGATTTTAGCATTTCCTCCCGCTTACCCAAGGAGGATCAAAAACTTAGTCATCCTGTCTCCTTGGAGGGGACACTTGCTTACATGTCTCCGGAACAAACCGGCAGGATGAATCGATCCATTGATTATCGCACTGATTTTTATTCCTTGGGCGTCACATTTTATGAGATGCTCACCAATCATTTACCATTCAAGGTGCAAGACCCAATGGAATCCGTACACTATCACATTGCAAAAATACCTATACCCCCAGCAGATTTGAATCAAGATATTCCAGTTGCTATCTCAAATATTGTAATGAAGTTGCTGGCCAAAACCGCGGAAGAACGGTACCGTAGCGCTTTAGGGATTCAGCGAGATCTTGAAGTTTGTCGTAACCAGTGGGAAGCTTCCGAGCATATTGAAGATTTTACTCCCGGTTTACAAGACATTAAGGACAGATTTCAAATACCTCAAAAGCTATACGGTAGAGAAAGCGAAATAGACCTACTTCTAGCAGGCTTTGATCGCATAAGCCATGGATCCAAGGAGATGTTTCTAGTTAGTGGATATTCCGGTATTGGTAAGTCTGCGTTAATTCATGAGGTTCAAAAATCCATAGTTGAGCGATGCGGTTATTTCATTACCGGCAAATTTGACCAACTGCAGCGCACAGTACCCTACATCGCAATCGTGGGAGCGTTACGAGAGCTTATGCGTCAACTACTGACAGAAAGTGAGGAGCAACTTGGTGTTTGGAAAGAGAAATTGTTGTCTGCTTTAGGGGTTAATGGACAAGTGGTGGTTGAAGTAATTCCCGAAGTAGAATTAATCATTGGACCCCAACCGGCGGTGGCCAAGTTAGATCCCAGGCAGTCCGATAACCGCTTTAAATTGGTGTTCCAGAACTTCATTCGAGCCTTCTGTCAAAGAACCCACCCGCTAGTTATGTTTTTAGACGATCTGCAGTGGGCCGATCCTGCCTCTTTACAGCTAATAAATCTAATAGTTGCTGATCAAGACACTGGTTTTCTCTATCTGTTAGGCGCTTATCGAGACAATGAAGTCAACCCCGCCCACCCTTTGATGGCAACTTTGAGCCTCATTAAAGGTGAAAATGGTGCCGCAGTGAAGGAGATCGTATTGGATCCCCTAGACCTGCATCATATTAATAGGCTAATTATTGAAACTATCGTCAACGAAGATGTAAGTACCATGGACCTGGCTGACCTGGTCCTTAACAAAACTGATGGCAACCCCTTCTTTGTCCGCCAATTTATAACCACTCTATATCAGGAAGATTTAATTTTCTTTGATTCTAATTCAACCTCATGGCAATGGGAAATTGAGAAAATTGAATTAGCCAATATCACAAATAATGTAGTGGATTTAATGGTCCAGAAATTAAAGAAGCTACCTAAATCATTGCAAGACGTTCTTCAACTAGCTGCTTGTATTGGCAATCGGTTCGACTTGAATAGCCTTTCTATTATCTATGAAGACTCGGCCACAAAAACGGTAAAGAATCTATGGCCAGCCATACAGGAAGGTTTTGTGCTCCCTAATTCGGAATTTGAAGCCCAAGTTTCTAACTCGGATTTGGACCGTGCGGTTCACAAACCCGAGCGTATAGTTTTCAAGTTCTTGCACGACAGAGTGCAACAAGCAGCCTATGCCTTGATAGATGAATCGCAGAAAATAAAAGTGCATGCAAAAATTGGTAAACTGCTTTTGAAAAATCTAGCTGGGGCCGAACAGGAGGAGCGAATCTTTGAGCTTGTAGACCATTTGAACGCGGGTAGAGAACTATTGATAACCGATAAGGAAAGACTGGAACTGGCCAAGTTAAATTTGCGAGCCGGCGTTAAGGCAAAAGATGCTACGGCCTATGAAGCTGCGCGGGATTATTTGGTTATTGGGATAGATAATCTGCCAGATGATATGTGGGGTGTTACACAAGAGATTTCTTTCGAATTGCACAAGTCTCTTGCTGAGACGGAATACTTGCTGGGACATTTTGAGAAATCTGAAGAAATCATAGCGCAAATTTTGCATCATACCCAATCTACTATAGAAAGAGCTCAGGTTTACAATATATTAGTAGTCCAACAGACGCTGAATAGTGAATATACCAAAGCTATCCGTACCGGCAGAAAGGCTTTGGGGGAGTTGGATATTCATTTACCAACTTCTAAGCTCCAATCGTCTTTAAGGAGGGAGCTTGATGTCGCTAAAAAACTTCTGGGAGGTCGAACCATAGAGTCACTGCTTCAAGAACCCGAATCAGCGCTCCCTGAGGTAAAAATAGCAATGAAGTTATTAGCCAGTGTGACCGTAATGTGTTATATGGCCAACCCGGATTTATGCCGTGTAGCAACTCTGGAAATGGTGAAGATGACCTTGAAAAACGGCCGTACACCAGATTCCGTGTTTGGTTATGCCTTCTATGGCCTGGTATTCAGCTCGGTGTTAAAAGATTATGAATCCGCTTATAAATTTGGCCAATTGGCTATTAAATTGAGCGAACAATTAAACAATTCTGCCCAAAAATGTAAGGCGACCCATGTATTTGCGGCTTTCATAAATCACTGGTCCAGGCATCTGAGATTGATGCTAAAGATCAACGATGAAGGGTTTCAGGCCGGGTTAGAATCTGGCGAATTACAATTTGCCGGTTACCATCGTTACAACCGTGCTTTATGTCTTTTTTATTTGGGTAAGAACCTGGATGCGCTATTACCTGAACTAGAAGAGCTCCTACAGTTTGGTCAGAAAACACGGAATCAGCATGCTACTGACCCCATAATGGCTGTGCAATTAGTAGCCTTAAATCTAACCGGGCAAACCGACGGAAGGCTTGGTTTCCAAAATGATGATTTTGAGGATAAAGCTTTTGAAAAAGACCTGCTTGAACGCAAAGGGCTTCCGGCTTTCACTCATTACAATGTTGTAAAGGCTTTTGTTCTTTACCTGTACCATGAATATCAGGAGGCCAATAGTTGCATCGAAGTGACCAAGGATAAGTTGTCCTTTGTATCAGGACATTTTTCTACTGCAGCACATAATTTCTATCAGTCGCTAATTCTTGCTGCCATGTGTCTGCAGCAACCCGAAATGCAGCAGGATACTTTGAAGCAACTAAAGAAGAATCAAAAGCAGATGCAAGTTTGGGCGGAAAGTTGTCCGGAAAATTTCCTGCATAAGCTTCTTTTAGTAAAGGCCGAAATTGCAAGGATTAAAGATGAGATTTGGGAAGCCTCAGAGTTATACGATCGAGCCATAGAAGCTGCGGCAAAGAGTGATTTTATCCATGAGGAGGCCCTAGCCAGCGAGCTTGCAGCCAGATTTTATCTGACCAATTCTCGAGAAAAAATGGCTAAGGTTTACCTAGTAGAAGCTCGTAACCTGTACCGAAAATGGGGGGCAATCGCCAAAGTCAAACACTTGGAAGAACAATTTCCGCAATATCTAGTGGAAACCTCTTTCGAAACGATGTCCACTATTTCTGCTACCCTGACCCATGAAGCATCTACAGGAGGCGGAGCTCGGACACTTGACTTTAAAACGGTGATCAAAGCTGCACAAACTATCTCCAGTGAGATTGTGCTTAAAACACTATTAGAAAAATTGATTCGAATTGCAATTGAAAACGCTGGGGCGCAAAAGGGCTATTTAATTCTGGAGAAGGACCATAAGCTATACATAGAAGCAGCTGGCTCCATAGATAAACAGGAAGTTACTGTTTTAAATTCAATCCCTTTAGGAACAAAAGGCGATTCGTCCAAACTACCACTTTCCATCGTTAACTATGTTCAAAGAACCAGGGAAAGTTTGCTGATTCCGGATGCCGGTAATTCAAGCCAATATCTGAATGATAGTTATATCCAACAGCATCGACCTAAGTCAATATTATGCACTCCCGTACTTGATAGAGGAAGGTTGATAGGTATCCTTTACTTGGAGAATAATCTTATTTCCGATGCTTTCAAACCAGAAAGGATCGAGGTATTACAAATTCTTTCCTCCCAGTCGGCTATTTCCCTGCAAAATGCCCGGCTTTATGAGGACCTGCGAGAAGCATTGACGGAAGTAGAACAGCTTAAAGATCAATTGCAAGCGGAGAACATTTATTTGCAGGAAGAAATCAAACTGCAACACAACTTTGAAGAAATAATTACCCAAAATAAGGAGTACCAAGAAATGTTGGCCAGTATCGAGCAAGTGGCTCCTACCAATGCCACGGTGCTGATCCTTGGTGAATCTGGGACAGGAAAGGAATTACTGGCCCGGGCAGTACACAACAGCAGTAAGGTAGCTGGTAAGGCTTTGGTCAAAGTAAACTGCGCAGCTTTGCCGGAAAATCTGATTGAAAGCGAGCTTTTTGGTCATGAGAAAGGTGCCTTTACCGGAGCCTTAGCTCAAAAGCAAGGCCGTTTTGAACTAGCCGATGGAGGTACCATATTCCTCGATGAGATTGGAGAGCTGCCTTTGGCCTTGCAGTCAAAATTGTTAAGGGTTTTGCAGGAAAGGGAATTTGAGCGCCTGGGCAATCCTAAAACTATGAAAGTAAATGTGCGAGTGATCGCCGCTACTAATAATGATCTTGAAAAAGCCATTAGTAAAGGAACATTCAGGGAGGACCTTTACTATCGACTAAACGTCTTTCCCATCACCTCCAGCCCACTAAGGGAACGCAGGGATGATATCCCACTTCTTGCGCACCACTTTTGCCAGAAATATAACGGTCTCTTCGGAAAGGACATTTCAGCCATCCCAGAAACAGTCATGAGGGAACTTCAATTATACGATTGGCCGGGTAACGTGAGAGAGTTGGAAAACATCATTGAGCGGGCCGTCATCATCAGTCGGGGTAAGAAGTTGCAGCTCGGAAATCTAGACCTGAAGAGCAAAAGTGCGACC
>JBPCUG010000248.1:0-3502 GCA_051011275.1 Cyclobacteriaceae bacterium
GATGCAGTCATTTATGAATTACATGTGCGAGACCTTTCTATTGACCCCTACTCAGGCATTAAAAACAAGGGCAAATTTTTGGGATTGACTGAGAATGGTACGAAGGGACCAGATGGCATTAAGACCGGCTTGGATCACATCGTTGACCTAGGAATAACCCATGTACATTTACTTCCAGTTTACGATTTTGCCTCGGTAGATGAAGGTCGGTTGAATGAACCCCAATTTAACTGGGGCTATGATCCACAAAATTACAATGTTCCCGAAGGTTCTTATAGTACCGATCCCTTTGAACCCGCTCTTCGCATTAAGGAGTTCAAACAGATGGTGAAAACCCTCCATGACAATGGGCTAAGGGTAGTAATGGACGTTGTTTACAATCATACTTTCCATACCGAAAACTCTCTCTTCAATCAACTCACACCTGATTACTATTATCGACATAATGAGGACGGCAGCTTTTCCGACGCTTCTGCTTGTGGAAATGAGATTGCCACCGAAAGACCTATGGTTCGGAAAATGATACTTGAGTCAGTATTGCATTGGGCCGAAGAATATCACATTGACGGTTTCCGGTTTGACTTGATGGGGATCATGGATATTGAGACTATGAATATCATCCGGCAGAAACTGGATGACATTGATCCTACCATCCTTATGTACGGGGAAGGTTGGACCGCTAGTTCAAGTCCCTATCCTGAAACTCAGAGAGCCCTTAAGAAGAATACCACCAGTCTGGTGAAAATTGCTGCCTTTAGTGATGATCTACGGGACGGTATTAAAGGCCATTGGTCCGACCATGAAGATCAAGGGATGGTCAGTGGCAAGCCAGGTTTGGAGGAAAGTATAAAGTTTGGTGTTGTAGCAGCTACACAGCACCCCCAAGTTGATTATAGCAAAGTGAATTATTCGGAAGCCCCCTGGGCTCCTGGTCCGGAGCAATGCATCAATTACGCATCTTGCCATGACGACCTAACCCTATGGGATAAGCTTGCCATCTCCAATCCGGAAGCCGATGAAGGAACACTAATAAAGATGCATAAATTGAGCAATACCATTGTGCTCACATCACAGGGTATTCCATTGCTGCACGCCGGTGCCGACTTTCTCCGTACAAAGGGAGGGAACCCTAACTCCTATAAATCTCCCGATTCAGTGAATCAACTGGATTGGTCGCGCAAAGCAAAATATATTGAAGTGCATCAATACTACAAAGAGTTGATTGCCTTGCGCAAAGCCCATCCCGCGTTTAGAATGGCTAAGCGCGATCTGATACAACAACACTTGGAATTCCTGGATATGCCAGCCGAGGCAATGGTAGGTTTTCAGATCAAAGGCCAGCCAAATGGTGAGGTTTGGAAGAATATTCTGGTTATTTATAATGGTAATCCCAGGCCAATTGAATTCAATCTGCCGGAAGGCGACTGGACCGTGGTGGTAAACGAAGAAAAGGTGGATGAAAATGGTTTGGAAACCGTTGGTGGCGGACCAATATGGGTAGAGCCTATAAGCCCCTTGATTCTGGCTCAGATAGATTAGCCGGCTCTAGTTCAGCACTATCTAGACCTACGAGGTTTCAAAAACCTCGTAGGTCTTTTTTGAGATTGGTATCTCCTATCAAATTTGATTAACTTAATCTTTCAGCTAATCAACACAACCATCATGAAACCATATCTCATCAAACCCCTGCTACTCTTAGCATTAAGCTTAACTTGGGTAGCTTGCGGCTCGCAAACCGATACATCCGATCAAGCTCCTGGTGCTGCAAGCATTGCAGCTTTTACTCACGCAAAAGTGATCACCATGCAAAATAATAATGTGCTGGATGATCAAACTGTTTTGGTCAAGGACGGAAAAATTGAGGCCATTGCTAATTTTGGTTCAATAGAAATTCCTGAAGGCGCTGAAATAATAGAGGCCAATGGCCAATATCTTATGCCTGGTTTGGCTGAGATGCACGCACATATTCCAACTCCTAGCCAAGGTGAAGTGGAGGAGACTTTGTTTTTATATCTGGCCGGAGGAGTGACTACAATTCGTGGTATGTTAGGTGACCCTTTTCATCTTAAGCTTCGAGAACAAGTGAAAAATGGAGAAGTGCTTGGGCCTAGAATTTACACTTCGGGACCTTCCCTAAATGGTAATAGTACTCCGGATGTTGAGAGTGCACAAACTATGGTGCGAGAACAAAAAGCGGCTGGTTACGATTTTCTCAAGATCCATCCCGGGCTTACACTTGAAGTCTTTGATGCCATGGTTGAAACTGCAAAAGAAGAAGGAATTAACTTCTCGGGGCACGTCTCCCGTCAGGTGGGCATTCGGCATGCTTTGGCTTCAGGTTACGCATCGGTTGACCATTTGGATCAATACATCGAAGGTATGGTACCTGAGGATACAGGCGTAGATCCCGGTGAAAACGGATTCTTTGGTTTTAATTTTACTGACCTGGCTGATAGTTCTCTTATGTCCGGCCTGATCTTGGAGACCAAGCAGGCCGGCGTATGGCAAGTGCCGACACAATGTTTAGCAGAGCGTTGGGCTGGCTTAATTCCCGCTGCACAGCTAGCTCAGGAACCGGAAATGAAGTACATGAAAAAATCTGTGATCCAGGGTTGGACGGACCGAGGTACAGATATGCAGGCAGATCGCGACCCGGGCCAAGTACAGCGTTACATAGATATTCGTCGTAAGTTGATCAAGGCTATGCAAGATGGAGGAGTAGGTCTTTTATTGGGTTCCGATGCGCCACAGGTTTTCAATGTGCCAGGCTTTTCAGCTCAACATGAATTGGAAATGTACGTCGATGCCGGCCTTACCAATTATCAAGCTTTAGTAACAGGCACTACTAATCCTGCTGCGTTTTTTAAGGTTGAAGGTGAATATGGTGTGATCGCTCCCGGCGCTTCAGCTGACTTAATTTTGCTAAAAGATAATCCCCTGGAAGATATTACAAATTTAAGAGCAAAAGAGGGAGTGATGATTAAAGGTGAATGGTTGTCAAAAGAAAGGATAGCGGAAGAGCTAGCAAAGATTGCGGATAAGTATGCAACCGGGGAATGAGGAAAAGTGAGCGCTCAACGAAAGACAACCCACTGTCCCCTTTATTAAGGGAGACTTTCAATAGTGTGGTCATTGAATTAACTGATAATGGGCTGTATAAAATGGTAAAAACTGGGCGCTGGCTCAGTAATGAAAACCGAAATGGAATCCCGAAAACCGACATTAGCAAGTAAAGATTCCCCCTTAGAAAAGGGGGTACGGGGGTTGTAAATTTCCATAGAAAATCGAAAGAACCTCCTCCAACATATCCCTCGCCCTTTCCGTATATTGTAACCTATCTAGACCATAGAACTAAACTATAGAAGCTAACTATGAAAAATAATGGCCAAGACCTACTAACTGCAGGCAACATCATTCTGGAAAAGCTGGCCAAATACATAGATGATAGTCAAGCCGGCCAAGGTCCCGTTTTGATCCAACAACCGATGGCGCAGTTGGTTGA
>JBPCUG010000249.1:0-3723 GCA_051011275.1 Cyclobacteriaceae bacterium
GGCTTTCCGTGCAAAGCATTCACTCTGACCTGGAACAATCAGATAGGGAGGCGGTACTCCTCAGTTTCAAGAATCGAAAAACCAGAATGCTTGTGGCCACCGACATCCTATCTCGAGGTATTGATATTGAAGATATCGATTTGGTAATAAACTTCGATGTACCACACGATGCCGAGGATTATGTACATCGCGTGGGTCGTACCGCCCGAGCTGCCAGCACCGGAGTGGCATTTACTTTTATCAATGAAAAGGATCAGCAGAAATTTAGCCGCATCGAACAATTAATTGGGAAAGAAGTTTCCAAGGCTAAGCTGCCAGAGCACTTGGGAGAGGGACCAGCCTATCGGCCCAAAAAGTTTTCCAGAAATGGAAGGAAAAGATTCCAGGGAAAATCAAAGCACAGCAAAAAGAGGTAGTAATATAATTACTCACGCATGACCAGCTCCATTAGAAACAACACGTATTATGCTCTCACTTTTGGACTAGTGTTATTGATTTTTGGTGCCTGTTTCATCATCACTATGAGTGAAGCATTTATCGAAAATTCGGGAATATTGTCCACGGCCATTACCCTGGATCTAGCCCTTACCACTCCGCTATTGTATTTTTTACTGATTCGCAAAAAGCCGATCCCCAAAACTACAATAGTACCAATATTTATTGCCGGGTTGGTAGTCGCAGGTTTAATCTTGCCCACTCAAGAGCAGCAACTTTTGGGAGTGCTAAAGACCTTTGCATTACCAGCTGTCGAGCTAGGAGTAATAGCATTCCTATTTATCAAAGTTCGTCAAACCGTACAGGAATTCCGCAAATTCAATACCGGGGATATTGATTTTTTAAATGTGCTTCGCTCGAGCGTGGGCAAAGTATTTGGAAAAGGCATTTTGAGCCAGGTATTGGCTTCGGAAATATCGGTTTTCTACTACACGTTTTTTAGTTGGAAGAGCAAAGCCATCAGTAGTGGGTCTACTTTCACCTATCATCGCAAAGGTAGTAAATTGGCCATGATCTGGGTTTTCGTTTTTCTGATTGTGGCAGAAACCTTTATCCTTCACCTGCTACTAGCTTTATGGAAACCATGGATTGCCTGGGTTATGTCAGCGGCCAGCATCTATACAGTGTTCCTACTGATAGCACATTTAAAAGCCTGCCTTCAAAGACCAATAATTGTACAGCCAGATCAGATTCAGATAAGGAATGGTCTTTTGGGTGATACCAATATTCCTTTCGATACAATTGAACTGGTTACCGACCAACTTAAAACCATTGAAAAGGCTGATCAGAAACAGAAGCTTGATATTTTTGATACTCCCAATCTTGCCATAAAACTAAGAAGTCCCAATATCATTAGCGGCCCCTATGGCAAAACAACCAGGTACAAAACCCTGCTGCTTATGGTGGATGATCGGGCGGAATTCGTGGCCAGAATCAATCAAGAACTACCAAATTAAATGAAACTATTAATCATTCCGATCTGGATACTACTCGCATTCCTTGTGGCTCCAATTGGTAAGGATAGAAAAGTAGGATTTTGGGGCACTTTCCTTTGGGCACTACTTCTGACGCCCGTCTTGGGGTTTATTTATCGCTCTAGGCTCAGCTCAAAAAGATCCCATTGGTTGCCCTCACTGCGGGAATACTGAAAATGAAGCCCCATTTTGTGGACTTTGTGGAAAAAACTACGAAGGTCTTTCGAGGGAACAAGTATCAAAGTAGTCATTCATGTGGTCGGGCATTGAATTTCGCCTCTTTCCATATTTGTGCTTCAGTTGCTTGTTGCTTTATCTCGTCAGGATCCATTTTCAGATCCAACAGCGCATCGAGATCAGGTTGTCCACTATCAATCCAACAAGTGTACCAAAAGCTTCCTACCATTTTAATAGCAGATCGCATACGACGTTCCGGCTGGTCACGTAACATTTGTTGGTAAGCCCGTGTAAACTCCTTGGAGTAAACTTTGGTAGTTACCCCCAAACGCTCTTCGAAACTATACTTTTTATCTGTGCCGAATTGCTGGGTCAAATCCCTTTCTGTGGATAGGACGGAATCAACTGCCAAGTGAGACTTGCTTACGATGTTCCAGGCTTCATTTTGAGGATGGGAAATATACTCAGCTGGCCCTACAAAAAAGTCAAACTCCTCCGACAACAACTCGGGGACCCGGGACTCCCAAAATCCATGGATCCCTTCCTGGCCAGTAAGTTGCCCGTTGTAATTTTTGGTAGTGTGAAGTGGTACATGTGCATCAGCTATATAATGACCAAGATCGGCGGATATCCTCAAAATTGATTTGGCATCGCTCTCAGCAAAAGCTTTTGTTAGCTCTTGTTTTGACTGTACCAAATACCAGGGCAATATACCATGAGCCATAAGCGTATCTTCACCAATTTGCTCTACAGCATCTGGCCAAAAATGAGGCAGGTTTTGCCAGGCGCTATCCCCATAATGATCTAGGTCGATAAAATGTCTTGGTGCCTCTCCCTCCACCGCGTATCGGCGCCGATCAGGATTTACCGATTGCAGCGTCAAAAACTGAATGTGATGTTTGTAAAAGGTGAGCATTTCGGGAGGGAGTGTAAATACAGCCAACCGGTTGATATGTCTATGAGCATGATAACCCCAATCAACGCCATACCCGGGTAATCCTACCAAAATGACCAATATCATGTACATCTTTTTCATGTGCTCCAATGAAAATAGCTTAATACGGTATAAATAACCCTATTAGTTCATTGCAATTATTTAAATCCACAGCTTTGCAAAGCTAATTATATATACTACATTTGCAGTCCTAATTAATTTTACAGAGTAAAAAGGAATGGCAAATCATAAATCAGCATTAAAGAGGATCAGATCCAGTGCTACTGCAAGGCTTCGAAATAGGTATCAAGCAAAGACCACTAGGACCTTTGTGAAGAAGCTTCATCAAACGACGGATAAGAAAGAGGCCGAAGACCTGTACAAAACTGTTAGCTCCATGCTAGACAAATTGGCTAAAAACAATGTGATTCACAAAAACAAAGCGGCCAATAACAAAGCCCGTTTGGCCAAATACGTTAACAATTTGTAATCAAGAAAAAGTATACTATAAAAAAGCCTTATCTAGTATAAGGCTTTTTTTATGGCTTCTATTATTAGAAAACTATTCCAAGAACCGGAGTCCGATTTTGTTTTTCATTTGATAATATTTGTTTACTTTGCTTTTCCGCTAAACTAAATTATGTCCGATAAGACCCTTGTTCCCGAGCCACACCTTAGGATCACCCACTGGGCTGTGGAGGATCGCCCAAGGGAAAAGCTATTACTTAAGGGTAAGGGTAACCTATCCGATGCTGAGCTCATCGGCATTCTTATTGGCTCTGGCACCAGGTCACTAAGTGCAGTGGATCTGGCAAAGTTGATTTTAAAGAAGGTCGACAACGACCTAAATCAATTGGCCAAACTATCGGTAACCGATTTGCAAAAGATCAAGGGGATCGGCGAAGCAAAAGCCATCAGTATAGTTAGCGCCCTGGAATTAGGACGCCGGCGTAAGCCAGCCGAAATCCCAAAGAGACCCAAAATTTCAAGCTCCCAGGATGCATATGAATTAATGAAACCAGAGTTGATGGATCTACAGCACGAGACTTTTTGGATTTTGCTGCTCAATAGAGCCCATCAAGTTATTAAGAAACAAGTAATCAGTAGCGGCGGTGTGTCCGGAACCGTGGCTGACCCTAAGAT
>JBPCUG010000250.1:0-3001 GCA_051011275.1 Cyclobacteriaceae bacterium
TCCCTGTAGTAGAAAGCAATTTTGAATCGCTTCTCCAATGACGTAATTTAAACCACACTCGCCTGGCCCAATTGAGATTTAATATCGATGAAAACGCTAGTACAAAATAGAGAGGTATTTACGTTTAGTATCTTAACCAAAGTACTATTAATTTTATGTGTTTTAACTTGGATGGCATGCCAGGAAGAAGCTCCATCAGAATTGCGAAATGAGCTGGTCGGTTATTACCAAACAACTGCGACATGTCTAACTTGCAACGAAGAGCCCAAGTCAGTCGAGCTTCGAATATATAAGGCTGGCGATGACGGCAAAACTATAACTATCGCTGGACTTAGGCCTGTATCTTCAAATTTTTATAAGGTAAACGCGCATGTAACCACCGCTACTGCCTTTGAGTTTTATAAAACCGAAAACGCTTGCACTGATGCTTTTGCTCCCTGTAATGATATTCACAATATCCATGGACATGGCTCTATTGCCAACAATAAATTGATAATGATGCTCCTTTCTAATTCATTTCCGTCACATGACTATCGACTGGAAGGGTTCAGACAATAGTAAGCGCGATTTAAGTTTCTAATTCCTATGGGTTACCTTATATATCACTAAATCATTAATAGTTAATCTGATTCAATACTAAGATCCATTCGTAAACCAACTGCATGTTAAATCTTTAACTTTATGGAAATGGAAAGTTCATCATTTCAACAGATCCAAGTAAAATGGAAGTCACCAGCTATCATTTATTCAGCTTTACTCATAATGTTTTGTATCAGTGGGGCTTGTTGCCAGGACTTCGGAGTGGCTAAGGTAGTCAACTCCTCTGATAGGGTTCCTATTCGGTACGAAGTACATGGTGAGGGGAAACTGGCAATTGTTCTGGTACACGGTTGGTCATGTGACCGAAGCTATTGGGTGGGACAGGTAAAGGAGTTCTCTCAAAAATTCCAAGTAGTAACGGTCGATCTTGCAGGGCATGGCGAATCCGGACTCGAACGGAAAGAATGGACAATAGAGTCCTTTGGGGCAGACGTTGCTGCAGTGGTGGAAGAGCTTGATCTTGACCGTATGATCCTTGTAGGCCATTCCATGGGGGGCGACGTAATCATGGAAGTGGCCCGTCTACTACCAGGCCGTGTCGAAGGTATAGTTTGGCTTGACACCTATCAGCAACTCAGGACTCCGCGCACCGTCGAGCAAATTCAGGAGTTTTTAACACCGTTTCGTGCCGACTTTGCAGAAACTACGAGTACTTTCGTACGAGGCATGTTCCCGCCAGGTTCTGATAAGACCTTAGTTGATCGGGTGGCAATGGACATGGCAGCGGCACCGCCGGAAATAGCGCTTAAAGCGCTGGAATCCTCGTTCACCTACGGTCGTAAGATAACGGTGCCCCTGGAGGAACTGGAACTCCCCGTAGTTGCCATTAATCCCGACAATTCAGCTACTGATGTTGAATCCATGGAGCTGCATCGTGTTCAAGTCGTTCTCATGCCTGGGGTGGGCCACTTCCTAATGATGGAGGATCCCGAAGGTTTCAATGCGCTGTTGATGGAAGTGATTGAGGGTTTCACCCAATAAGCCAGTTGCACAGCAATTAGAGGTAGAGAAGAACCAGGTGTTAGATTAACCACTTGCTCCTAGTAGCAAAGCGCGTGGGCAAAAACTATTAATAGCGGCAGCTATTTAGCATAATGACTAATTATGTAATATTTGTGTTACATAATGGCTGCGTTATTCCTTGCCCATCCGAAGCATTTCGCGAGGGTGTGTTAAGATAGCTTGGGGTGGGGGTGGGATTAAAAGTTGTGCGTTGGCCTTAACATTCTCTTAACGCAATCACTTTATTTTTCCAAGTAGAAACAGGGCACGCTTTGGGCATTCTGTGCCGGCCGTAGCTTTTGCGAAGGCGGGTTAGGCAGGCGGGTAGAGTAGAGGCCGACCTTCGCACAAGGCTTCGGTGAGTGATAAATGGCAAATGGGTGCGGTTTGTAAAACCATTCTGTGATTTTCCTTTTAACTTCGATTATCTTTTACTTATTGCTGGTTAAATGCATCCTGAGTTAAGAGCTTTTTGAAGCTATTTGCACGTTATTTTTAACAGTTGGATCCTCTTTCAAGGTGACAAAATAATACTTATTTATTTCTCCGGAATACTTGCTCATGAAACTTCTGTGACCATTTATCCTCTTGCCAAACCCCAACAATGAGAGTATACTGATCATTATCAACAAATATCCAGGAGTCTCGTAACATCATACCCTGATATTCATAATTGTAATGCAGGTCCGTTCCATCTACCAGGACTTCACCCTTTGTAATTCCTCCCAACTTGTCAAATTCATAAAATTGAACAACTTTGTCAGCGGCACTATATGCACGTATTCCTTCATTTCGTAAGCCAAATTCCATGGTTTTTGGATCTGTCGCATATGTAGTGGCCTTAACTATTTTACCATTCAAACCCCATTCAAATTGAATTTCAGTTTTACCATTAAAACCGCCAAGTTGCTTACCTTGAGAGATCCACTTTCCACCTATTAGATTTTCAAATGCTTTTATTGGTTCTGGTTGCCCATTCACTTGTGAGCAGCTGAGGAAAAGGAGTGAAGCGCTCAGAATAAAAAGATTCTTTCTCATTTTCATTTTAGTTGTAAACTGCTGAAACTAATTAACTGTTGCAGGCCATTTTCAGATATTCAATTGGTTTGTTTTCCATCTGGACTATTTCCATAAAATGATTAAACCGGAAGTTTTCTGTTTTCCTGCACTAATATTATATACAAAGATTGGTATTGGACAATCCAGAGTATTGTAAAAAATTAAAATCGCATTTTTTTGCTATGCCTGATTATGAATCAACCTTCGGTTCGAATAGGCACATAATTTAGATATTCACCCTTTTCAAGAAGGTATTTTTGAGGACTAAAACCGGAGAATTTTTTAAAATCCTTAATGAAGTGCGCCTGATCAAAATAGCCAGAATCAACTGATAAACTAG
>JBPCUG010000251.1:0-7373 GCA_051011275.1 Cyclobacteriaceae bacterium
TTAGTTCTGGGGTCTTTTTGTATTTCGTCCAATAGACCCACTCCATCGGTAAGGGAATATTCCGGCTCATTATCCCGATCGAAATCCGGATGGTGCACCTGGAAATGTGATACCTCATTTTCTACTGCGTCTTTCAATCGTTGATCCATCATGCCAAATACATAGGCCATAATAAAGGCCCCCACCCAAAGTCCGATCACTACCGATCCCATCACCACCAGGCTCCTGGTTTTATTTCTCCAAATATTTTTCCAAGCGATTTGAAACAACATATTAAATAGTTTTAACTGTGCATTGCTTCGACCGGATCCAAGCTTCTGATCTTGATTACCGGATAGAATGCCAGGACTAAAGCCAAAATCAGTACTATCAAAGCCTGGGTATAAAACACCACTGCATCAATAGAAAAATAGAAGATCGGTTCTATGCCAAAGTTTTCGTATGCCTCGGCCAGTTGACCACTAAGCCCAATTGGGAATCTATACAGATAATATACAATTGGAATGCTGATGACGATACCAGCCAGTGCTCCAAGAACAGCAAGGAATATATTTTCCAGCACCACTAAGGCAGCCAATTTAGCTTTGCTCATGCCAATAGCTACCAATACACCAAACTCGTACTGGCGTTCGATAGTCATCATTAAGATGGTACCGAAAATGCCAAAAGCGATCAACATGTACAGCACGATTTGAAAAATCACATTCTCCGCTTCTTCACCCTGGATTATCTGGTCCAGTTCCGGTATCATGGCTTGCCAGTTCATCACTTCATAATTATCCGAGACATTGCCCGCCAGCTGTTGAGATACTTCTTTAGATCGGTCGATATTATTTAGTTGTAGGACCAAAGCTGTAAGTTTGTTCTCAGCGCCAAATAGCCATTGGCTTTCTTTCAAAGGCAAGTACACTAACCCTTTATTCAGATCCGGGGAACCAAACTTGATCAACCCCTTGATAGGATATTTACCTGCGGCACTAACACCATGATACCCTTGACCGATCACTACTAGCGTGTCATTTATTCCCAATCGCAAGTAGTTGGCTAATCCTTCGGTTACCAAAGCTGCTTTGTCTGACGGTTCCAGATAAGAACCCTCTACCACTTTGCTGTTAAGGGCGGTAACCATGCTCTCCTTTTCAGGGTCAATGCCTATTATCATACATCCTTTCGACAGATTGTCGGAGGCAGCTAGAACAAAAGACTCCAGGCGAGGCACAATGGCAGAGACCTCCCGGTGACTAGCCAGGGTTGTTAACATCCCTTCTTCATGATTAAAACTATTCTCCAACGTTTTATCCTCCCAATAGCCATTTTGGTGGACTTGTACATACCCAGTATAAAAACCGACCACATTTTCCTTCATCTTGTCCAGCAACCCCTTTTTTACAGAATCCATCAAAATAGACAGCAATACAGCAAAGACGATAGAGGCCATGGTAATGATGCTCCGTCGTTTATTGCGCCATAGGTTCCGCCAAGCGAGTTTTAGTAGCATTTTCGTGTTTCGTGTTTCGTGTTTCGTGTTTCGTGTTTCGTGTTTCAAATTTTTTGGACGGCTCTTATTTCAAGAAACCAAGAACCCGTAACTTGCAACCCTTAACTCGTAACCCCCTTAACGTACCCGTTTCATACTTTGAAACGAAAAGTACCCTTCTCCGATATCAATGTCGTAGTCCACGTTGGAGTATTTTATCATGGTTTTATGGCCTTCTTTGTCTACTGGAATATATTCCATTTTTGATGGTAAAAGCCTGCCATCAAGCTCTTCGATCTCCGAAAACAAAACACGATTCACTAGATAACCGTCTTCATCATAAAGCTCAGTTTTCAATTCCATGAAATCTTTCTTATCAATCCAGTTATAGATCTTGCCCCAAACCACTGGTGCATCCGGTTTGGGTATGAGTTCAATCTTATAGCAATCACGACCTTCAATCACCGAATCACCTAATAGTTTATGTGTGTAGTCTTCGATAATGGAAGATTCTTTGATCAGGTCATCATTAGTAAAATCAGAACCCATCCAGGATTGCATCATCATAGAAGGAGGAAGCTTAATATTTCGATCGATAGAAGGTACCCAATTCCATATCTCTTTATTTCTTTTGAGGAAGGTAGTGCCTTTGTCTCGAGCGGGATCAGTAATCAGGATCAGAGAATAATTTGTGCCTTTCGACCAAGCCTTAACATTCATTTCTCTAGTCCATGATGGGCGTACGATAGCAATACTCATTTCTGAATAATTTGTATCTCCTCTTCTTTTATCATCTGCCTTTTTTACAATCTCCAGTGCGGTCAATTGATCTTGAGCTATGGATTGGCCGAAAGAAGCAATGCTTATAAATAGGGAAAATATTAAGTAACGTGTCATTGATATTTTTTTAGTGCCATTAAAATCATTTGATCTTTTACGACAAAAATGAAGCCAACTGGGTTAAGACTAGGCTTCAAACTGGGTGAAGGTAATTATAGCCCAGGAATTACCCAATGATTCCAATCAGAAAGTGGATTGATATAGATCATTGAACTAGATTCTTTTAAAATCTCAAAGTAAACTGCGTTTGGGCCTGCTCTGGGTTTGAATCCACTGTAAGGTTGCCGTTATGCAGTTGCATAATCTGTCGAGAAAGGCTCAATCCAATGCCAGAGCCGGTTTTCTTGGTGGTGTAGAAGGGAATAAAGATCTGGTTGAGAGCTTCTGGTATAATGCCCGGGCCATTATCTTGTACCTCAATTAAGGTCCGTGATTGGTGATCTAATTTGCTGGTAAGGGTAACTTTTGAGTTTGGCCGGTCTTTTACTGCCTCTAATGCATTCTTGAATAAGTTTATCACCACATTTTCGATTAATTCCGCATCAGCGGTAAGTTCGAGATTATCGGGAGTCACTTTACAGTCTACCTCAATTGACCTTTTTTGTAACTCACTTTGAAATAGGTGCACCACTCTTTCCAGCAGATCCTGAACTTTAAAAAGACTAAAATTGGGTTGAGGGATGCTGCTGTAATTGCGGTAGGCATCTACAAAATGCAGTAGTCCTTTACTTCTTTTTTCAATGGCTTTTAGGGCCTTAGCAATATCTTGAGTAGTCTCTTCTGTTAGCTGTTTTGTATCTGATTGCCATGATAGCTCATCTTCCATCATCTCATTCATAGTCTCAATATTTGAGGTGATAGGTGTGATTGAGTTCATGATTTCGTGCCTCAACACTTTAGTGAGGTTTTGCCACGCCTCAAGTTCTTTTTGCTGCAGCTCAGACTGGATGTTTTGCAATGACACTAACTTAAATGATTTGCCACGCATTCGGAGTTCTGTAGCTGTGATGGACAGTTGCAGTTCATCCTTATCACTGTGCTGCCGAAGCAATACATTTCCTCCGGGCGGCAATTTTCTTATGATCTTCAATAAAGTGGGATGATATTTTTCCAATTCGCCAATGTTGTGAAGATAGGGGGTTCCAAGTAACCGAATAGCGGTGCTATTGAGTAGCTCCACCTTACCTTCCTGATCGAAAGAGAGCAAGCCGACTCTTACTGACTGTACTACTGTATTGAGATATTGTAGGTGCTCTTCCTTCTCCGTCCTTGTTTGCCGAAAAGCTTCCAATACTTTGTTGAAAGCTTCATTTAGTCCTTTAAAGGTCTTGCCGAATTTATCATCCTGGCTGAATTTCACTGTGAAGTCGGAGTTCTCAATCGATTCAAGAAAGAAAGTTACTTTACGTTGAGTACCTTCAATAAAATAGACAAGGTTATAAATAGATATAATGGCCATTCCCCCGATCAGTACACCAGCCAGATACTGACTTTGCATAATCAAATAGATGGAAGAACCTAAGATTAGGGCTAAGAGTAGAACTCTCCATAAAATGTTGAGTCGAAAATTTTTAAAGACCATATTTCTCCATTCTACGGTACAGGGAGGTACGAGTGAGACCCAGTTCATTGGCGGCATGTGTGACACTGCCATGATGTTTTTTAAGTACCTTCTGGATCATCATTTTTTCCACATGTTCAAGGTTGAAGTTGGAGATTATCAGGTTCTGCTGGTCATCTTGCTCTTGAGTAGCCCTGGTATTCAGGAACAGATCTTCTGCATTAAGCACTTGGCCTTTGTTCATAATAACTGCCCTTTCCAATATGTGTTGTAACTCCCTTACATTTCCGGGCCAATGGTATTTTTGCATTCTGTTCAGTGCGGAGGGACTCAAAGAACGAATACTTCGGTGGTACTTCTTATTGTAATATTGTAGGAAGAATTCCGCTAATAAAGGAACATCTTCCAATCGTTCCCTTAAGGGTGGGACCTGCAACTCAATGGTGTTGATTCGATAAAGCAAGTCTTGTCTGAATTTATTTTCCTGCACCATTTGGTATAGTGGCATATTAGTGGCAAAAATTTGTCGAGCGTCCACCGGTACTATTTTGTTTGAACCAACTCTAGTGATCTGGTGGTTTTGTAATACAGTAAGCAATTTGGATTGCAGTGATAAAGGAAGATTACCTATCTCATCCAAAAAAATAGTGCCACCCGAAGCTACTTCAAACCTTCCAGGCCGGTCTTCCTTCGCGTCGGTAAAGGCGCCCTTTACATGACCGAAAAGTTCACTCTCGAATAGGGTCTCGCTAATGGCCCCAACATCCACGTTTACAAATACCTCTTGGCTACGGGGAGAATTACGATGGATGGCTCTGGCGATGAGCTCCTTGCCAGTTCCGTTCTCTCCCAAGATCAAAACGTTAGCATCGGTTTTCGCCACTTTCTGGATGGTCTCGAAAACCTTGATCATTACCGGGCTTTGGCCAATGATATCCTGATAGGGATGGTCAATATCGGCGCTTAACTGTTTTTGTTGGGATCGAAGCTTGTCTGACTCCACCCTGGAGGCTCGCAGTTTCATGGCCGATAAAACAGTGGCCAGTAGCTTTTTGTTTTCCCAGGGCTTGATCACAAAGTCTGTAGCCCCTTCTTTCATAGACTTTACTGCCAACTCCACATCCCCATAGGCTGTGATCATCACCACGACGGCACTAGGGTCCATTTGTAGTATTTGATCCAACCAAAAAAATCCCTCCTTGCCGCTGCTCACATCTTTGCTGAAATTCATGTCAAGTAGGATCACATCATAGTTTTCATTAGCAAGTCTATCCGGAATTGCTCCTGGTGTTTTCTCAGTATCAATCAAAGAGAAATACCGCTTTAGATATAGCTTGCCTGCGTCCAATACATCAGTATCGTCGTCGACCATTAATATCTTACCAACTTTGTGCGAGGCGCTCATTATGACTGATCAAAATATACAATTTTATTTGCATGCAGAAAGCAGTTGTTCAAATATTATACCGTTGCCGAAATCCGCGAATTTGAGTCATTTGAGAGGGTTGATGTGTACGTGAGCGAACGAATTCGCACGTTAGCGTACGTTGCCAGACCTAAAAGTGCCGTTAAAATGGCTTTATTCAAATTGGCACACTGTTGGCAAAAGGAAAAGCGATTAAAAGCCTACAACATGGGAATGGATCGAAAAATAGAAAAGAAAAAGTGGACCTTGAAACGAGTGCTTACCTTCGGTGGCGGAGGATTACTAGCACTACTGATCCTCTACACTTTGATCTTTGCCGATCATCGATCAAAGCTTAATGTAGAAAAGGAAAAGATTACCATTGCCATGGTGCAAGAGGGAGACTTCCAAGAATGGATACCTGAGACCGGAGTAGTACAGCCAATCAAGACATACTACCTGGATGCGATAGAGGGCGGAATTGTTCAATCACTAAATACTGAAACAGGTGCTATGGTAAAGGAGGGACAACCACTAGTCACTTTGACTAATTCAAACCTACAGCTAGAAGTGCTCAATCGAGAAGCTCAACTTTACGAGCAAATCAATAACCTGCGAACGTCTAGATTGTTGCTAGACCAAAATACGCAGAACCTAGAAAAGGAGCTTGCAGAAATCGACTATCAATTGCAGCTGGCTGGACCTGAATATGAAAGACAAAAGTCTTTGTATGACGAAAAGGTGATTTCCCGCAAAGAGTTTGAAGAAGCCGAAGAAAACTACCGATACAATGTAAACCGAAAAGAACTGGTTTCTAACACTTATAAAAAAGAAGGAAGACTAAAGCGGGTACAGCTTACGCAACTAAACGATTCAGAATCCCGCATGTGGAAGAGTTTAGAGGCGGTCAACCAGATCCTTGACAACTTGGTGGTAAAAGCACCGAAGGATGGTCTCTACGCTTCTGTGCAATTAGAGATTGGGCAATCCATTGGCCAAGGTGAGCGATTGGGTCAGATCGATATAATTGATGACTTCAAACTAAGAGTGGCCATTGACGAATTATACCTGCCTCGAATTAATGTCGGACAGATCGCTACATATGAAGGCCCTTCGAACAAGACATACAAGTTGGAGGTGACTAAGGTTTACCCAACCATCGCTAATGGAAATTTTGAAGTGGACATGGAGTTTAGAGGAGGGACACCAGGAGGAATCAAGAGGGGCGGTTCGCTTAGAATAAGGATAGAGTTGGGCAACCCGGGACAAGCTTTATTGCTACCCACTGGTGGGTTCTTTCAATCGAGCGGTGGCAATTGGGTTTTTACGGTTGACGAAAACGGCGAGAAAGCAGAACGGACCAGCATTCGATTGGGTCGCAAAAACTCCGAGCACTATGAGGTACTGGAAGGGTTGCAACCCGGTGACCGAGTGATCACTTCCAGCTATGACCATTTTGGCGATAACGAAATCTTGATACTTAAATAGAAACAGAAACCAGACTTACGAAGTCTTAGAGACTTCGTAAGTCTACAATGAAAACCATATGATCAAAACTAATAATCTCAACAAAGTCTACACTACCGAAGAAGTGGAGACTACTGCCTTAGATGCGGTAAACATTGAAATACAAACCGGGGAATTTGTTGCTATTATGGGCCCCTCCGGTTGCGGCAAATCCACATTGTTAAATATCATTGGCTTGCTCGATAACCCAAATGGGGGAGAGTATCACTTCTTTGAAAATGAAGTTTCAAAATACTCTGAAAGCCAACGATCTAAGCTCAGAAAAGGATCTATTGGGTTTGTCTTTCAAAGTTTTAATCTGATCGATGAACTTACTGTCTTCGAAAATGTTGAGCTGCCGTTGCTTTATTTAAAGGTCCCCGGCAAGGAGCGGAAGGAAAAGACCGAAGCAGTGCTTAAACGCATGAACATTATGAACCGCCGTAATCACTTTCCGCAGCAACTTTCCGGCGGACAGCAACAGCGTGTGGCGATTGCCCGTGCAGTAGTAGCAGGCCCTAAATTAATCCTTGCTGATGAACCTACTGGAAATCTTGACTCTGCTAATGGTGACGAAGTAATGC
>JBPCUG010000252.1:0-3216 GCA_051011275.1 Cyclobacteriaceae bacterium
AACTCAAGTTGCTCATACAAAACGTCATAGGGTTTAATAGTCTGCAAGGAATAATTATTGACGTAATCCCCAGCCAAGGTTTGTAGGTTCATAGCAGCCTCAGCCTCATAGGTATTGATATCAGTTATTCCTAAGATGGAAGCTACGGCATCAAACAGTCGTCCCATACTGGAAGATTGAAGTTCCACCCCTGATTTCAACTGTTTATTATAAATCCGCCATTCTTCCGAAGTAAATTTATGCTTCAAAGGTTCCCGAACATCTTTGTGGTCAAAACCAATGGCTAGAGCTGCGAGTCGGGGCTCTTGGCTCAGTTTGTCACCTGCGATGGCGTTAAAATATTTTAGATGCGAAACCCGGACAAATTGCTGATGCTGAGAAGTGAAGTATTCACTGCCCCAAATATGGCCATCGTCCCCAAAGCCGGTGCCATCCCAAATGACGCCTAATATTTTGTCTTTTGTATCCACCAAATTGTGCTCTCCCAAAAGGGCACAAAAATGGGCCAAGTGGTGTTGCACTTCTAGTTTCGAGGTGACCTGCTCTGCGGCTAATTCGATTCCCAATCTACAAGAATGATAGTTAGGATGTTTGTCTACCAGGACTTTGTTGACCGGTTTGTTAAGCAGGCTTTTAAATCGTCTGATACATGCTGTACCATTTTCCTGCACCTCATAGTTGCTCATATCACCCAAATACTGACTGATTGAGATGTTTCCCTGATACGCCAAGCCAAACGCGCTTTTGAGATCAGCGCCAAAGCTAATTCGAGTAGACTGGCCAATCTTCAATTTGGGGTTTATGTAGTTGGGCGATAAACCTCTGGCCCTTCTTATGATGATCTTTTGCTGATTGTGCTGGGTGAATTGCACTACGCTATCATCTTGTGGAAAGGTGATGTCTCGATTATGAGTTGAAATATAATCAGCGACCTGCGAAAGTGTTTTAACAGCAGTGTCATTGTCATGAATGATGGGTGACCCACTCATATTTCCACTAGTGGCTACCATAGCTAACTTTGTTTTTTGCGCAATTAGTTCAAACAGTGGGGCGTATGGAAGCATTACTCCTACCCGATCTAATCCAGGGTTAATTTGGTCATAAGCAATTTTGTAAATCGGATTGTCTTGGGGAGACAATAAAACAATTGGAGCAGCAGGCGATAATAGAGCTGCCTTTTCTTGTCCAGATACCTGATAATCCCTTTCCACCATTTCAAAGCTCGGATATATTAACGCCAGAGGCTTATTTGGTCGGTGCTTTCTTTGCCGCAGTTCTTTGACTACTGGACCGTTGGTGGCATCAGAGATCAACAGAAAGCCACCAATCCCTTTGATGGCCACAATGCTTCCTTGTAATATTTGATCAGCTACGAGCTTGACTATCTCTTTTTCCGAAAGATTATTTACGTATTTTTTAAGCTTACTATCAAATAGTTTTAGCATGATGCCGCAATTCGCACAAGAGTTGGTTTGGGAATGGTGCCGGGAACTTGCTGGTTCCTCGTATTCTAGTCGGCAGTCCTCGCACATTTTGAATCTAGCCATTGAAGTGTTCTCACGATCAAAGGGCAAGTCGGTTAAAATTGAATACCTGGGGCCGCAATTTGTACAGGTCGTAAAGGCATAACCAAACCTCCGATTGTTGGGATCATTGATCTCATCCCGACAACTATCACACATGCCAAGGTCAGGTGTAATTCTAAAATCACTAAGCTGTACTTCCTCACTACGAGAGATTGCAAATCCAGAATACGATTTAGGGGCGCATTTCATTAAACTATGACTGGTGATCACCGACAAAGCTGGCGCTTCAGAGATTAATCTTTGATAAAACACCTTGGCTTGTGTGCGTTCGGCACTGAAGTTGATAGTCACCCCATTGGAATCATTGCAAACCTCGCCCTCCAACCCCAGTGACTCGGCCCATCGATGTACAAAGGGCCGAAATCCTACTCCTTGTACTACTCCTTTTATCTGTATTTGCCAGGTGATCATGGTCTAGACTGGGTGATTTTAAATGCTGATCGGCGATTAAATTTTAGAAAACATTTTCTAATTCTACACTTGCTCCCTACGAAAGCACACCAAATACCGGCACCAAAGCATAATGTGGGCATTGTAGCTAGTTTCAGGGTGATTTTTTATCCTGAGTGGCCAAAAAGCCTATTTTAGAAAGCGCTTTCTAATTTCTTTTCATCCCCTTTGTTGCTCTTTTTAAAATGGTTGGATGGCTTTCAATTTAGATAAAATATCCCTTACTTATATCAGCCGAGAGTGATCACCAGAATAAATGGATTAAGCATGATACCCACCAATGGATCCCTATTGCCCGATGCTATTGAAGAAATTCACGCCTTTTGGTTAGCTGGCGGTAGTTGTGATGGCTGTTCGATCGCCACGGTAGGGGCCACTTCACCCTCTGCCGAATCATTGATGACCGGGAATATCCCCGGGGTTCCAAAAGTCATTTTGCACCATCCAGTACTGGCTGTAGATGCCGGTGCAAAGTTTATGGCAGATTTTGAATTGGCGGCTAAAGGAGAACTAGGAGCTCCTTTCGTAGTGCTATTTGAAGGATCGTTACCAAATGAAAATATAGCTGCCGCAGATGGTGGCTATTGGTCTGGACTAGGGGTGCGCGAAGTAGAAGGAGAAGATATTGCCCAACCAGTTTCCACTGCCACTTGGCTAAAGGAAATGTCAGAGCATGCAGCGGCTGTGATAGCCGTGGGTACATGTGCTACTTGGGGAGGTGTGCCTGCCGCCGCAGGAAGCCCAACCGAAGCAACAGGTATTACCGACTTTTTAGGAGAAGATTATTTAAGTGCTTTGGGATTACCGGTGGTGAACATACCAGGGTGTGCCCCACAAGGCGATAATATTACTGAAACTATCGTTTCGGTTTTACTATACCTTCACGGTATGGGACCGCTACCGGAGTTTGATGAATTGGGTAGACCAGCCTGGTTGTTTAATGAAACCGTCCATCGCGGATGCACAAGGGCAGGTTTTTATGAGGAAGGATCCTTTGCCAAGGAGTATGGAGACAAAGAGTGTTTGGTAGAGGTTGGCTGCTGGGGCCCCGTGGTACAATGCAATATCAACAAACGAGGCGCGGTGAACCACGTAGGAGGTTGCATGAATGTCGGTGCTCCTTGTATAGGCTGCACCATGCCAGGTTTTCCCGATAGCTTCGCCCCATTTTATGAAACAC
>JBPCUG010000253.1:0-3313 GCA_051011275.1 Cyclobacteriaceae bacterium
GTATTGGAAGCCTTCTCACACAAAAACCTACCATTTGAATCTTTGGTTCAAGAATTGAAGCCCGAACGTTACCTCAGCACAAACCCTCTCTTTCAAGCGATGTTTTTGTACCATAATGTTCCCTCCACACCTAATTTCGGCCCTGATTTGAATCTGCAATACAAACCTTTCGACTTCGGTGTTTCCAAATTCGACCTGACCTTATATATCTCAGAAGAAGGGGATCAGCTTTCGGCTACCATTGAGTATGCCAGTGATCTCTTTGATCAAGCAACCATCGAACGAATGCAGGGGCATCTTCGCACACTGATGGAAGGAATTGCTAATAATCCACAACAGTGCATTGATGCATTGCCAATGCTCACCGAGTCCGAACGTCAACAAATCCTCGTCGAGTGGAATGAAACTGCGGACCCACCATCGGAAGCAGGCTGTATACATCAACTCATCGAAGGTCAGGCCCTGACAAATCCAGACCATCCGGCTGTAATCTGTCGGGGGGAATCGCTTACTTACGAAACCTTAAACCTCCGAGCAAATGAGGTTGCCACCCGGCTAATTGGCGCAGGCGCGGGTCGCGGTAGCCGTATCGGGCTTTGCACGGACCGCTCGCATGAGCTCATTATAGGTATGCTAGGAATCCTGAAGGCTGGGGCCGCATATGTACCACTTGACCCGGAATACCCGGCTAAGCGAGTTCACTATATGATACAGGATGCGGCGATGTCCCTGATCTTGACACAAGCACATTTGGTAGATCTATTTGTGGAAACCAAGGTCAAAATACTTAATTTAGATGCCTCTGTCAAACTGCCGCCGGAAATCAATACTAAGTCCTTCCCTGAAATAAGCGGCTCGGATACATCCTATGTCATTTACACCTCGGGCAGTACCGGACAACCCAAAGGAGTGCCTGTCAGCCATCGAAACCTCCTGCACTCTACCACAGCCAGGTTTTCATACTATCCAAGCCAGCCCGGGGTCTTCCTGCTACTTTCTTCGTTTGGTTTTGACAGTTCGGTGGCTGGGATATTCTGGTCACTTTGCTATGGTGGCACGCTGGTCCTAGCTGAACGAAGAATCGAGCAGGATATAGATGCCTTAGCGACACTCATTATGGAACAGAGCATAACGCATACGCTATTGTTGCCATCACTCTATGAACTCTTGCTACGACACGCGCCACCTGCAAAGCTAACTTCCTTGAATACGGTGATAGTTGCAGGCGAAGCCTGCACGGCTGCAGTTTGTCAACGGCATTTTGAAATCCTTCCAAGCATTGGCCTCTACAACGAATACGGCCCTACTGAAGCGACTGTGTGGAGTACAGTTCACCAGATTCAACTGGAGGACACTACAGGCCTGGTCCCGATTGGTCGTCCCATTGGCAAGACACAGCACTATATCCTAGATACCAACCTTCAACCTGTGCCGGTGGGTATTGCGGGAGAATTGTATATAGGCGGTGCGGGTGTAACACAAGGGTACCTAAACCTGCCGGAGCTGACCGCAATGCAATTCGTCCCTGATCCGTTCAGCGATAATCCCTCTGCTCTATTGTACAAAACCGGCGACCTGGCGCGCTACCGATCCGATGGGGTTATTGTTTTTCTAGGGCGCTCAGACCAACAGGTTAAAATCAGAGGACACAGGATTGAACCCGAAGAAATTCAGGAAGTCCTGATGCACTATCAGGGGGTTCGGGAGGCCGTACTGGCGGTCAGGCAAAAGGCGGGCAAAAACAGCCCCGAGATGGTGGTTTCGGAAGACATAGACCATTTGACAGAGACAATGCAAAGCCTGCCGGCCGAAGTGGCTGAGCATTTATTGAGATCGGTCGAACTTTCAACTCTCTTGCCAATTAGTAGTCAATCAAAAAATGCATAACCTTTCATCATGACACGGAGAGTCAAAAGATCTAATGCATACGAGCTTACTTTGGTAATCAAGGATGATGCCTTTATTCGTCCGCCGAAAGAGATGCAACGAAATGCACTGCTTAATCGAGCGATTAAAGAGTTTGCCGATGACCTAACGGCATTGGACAGACAGGCGCGTGAGTTTGTACCAGGAGAGTTGCAGCCCGGGCTATCCATGGACCGAAAGCAAGAAAAACTCTCGGATCTCGAAATCATGGAAGATTGGCAAATTCCAATCATGCAGGCTATGGCCGAAGTAGTTTGCGACTCCCACGGCGACGTTTTGGAAATTGGTTTTGGTAGGGGCATCTCTTCAACTATGATCCAGGAGCAGAAGGTCCGCTCTCACACAATCATTGAATGTAATGACCATGTTGTAAAGCAATATCATGCATGGAAAGCCGGTTTTCCTCATCGAGAGATTCGGCTGGTTCACGGTCTATGGCAGGATACGATAACGGAATTGGATCACTTTGACGGAATATTTTTCCATACCTATCCCTTAAACGAAGGCGAATATATGGAGTACGTCCAGGGGAGCGTAACATTTGCCGAGCATTTTTTTGCTACCGCAGCTGAACATCTACGGCCAAACGGGGCATTTACCTATTTTTCAAACGAAATAGACTCCTTGAGCAGGGCACATCAACGCGCACTGCTTGGACATTTTTCATCTTTCTCCTTGAAAACGGTTTCGCTGGATTTACCGGATGATGTTCGAGACACCTGGTGGGCCAATTCAATGGTGGTAATCAAAGCAATAAAATGAGCGGCGAATCTTTTAGTGAAAGAATACAAGGTCTCTCTCCGGTGCAACGCAAATTGCTGGCTGAACAACTATCTGAAAAAGCTAGGAATAATCATCAGCCAACCGATTCACAGCGCTTAGTCGCCTATGTAGTAGCAGACGAGGATTTGGATCTTGCAAGTCTGCGCAATTACACCATGGAACACTTGCCAGATTACATGGTGCCAGCAGCCATAGTTCAAATAGAAGAACTGCCCCGATTGCCCAATGGGAAGATTAACTTCGAAGCCTTTCCCTCACTCGAAGAAGATTCAGCAACCTTGCAATCAGAGCATGTTGAGCCGCGCACCGCTGTTGAACAACAACTTGCTAAGATCTGGGAAGAAGTTTTAAGTGTCCAACCTGTAGGTGTCCACGACAACTTTTTCGAAATAGGCGGTGATTCCATCTTGAGCATTCAGATCATAGCTATGGCCCGCAAGGCCGGTTTGGCGATAGCGCCGGGACAGCTAATTGAACATCAGACCATTGCAGCCCTTGCCCTATTCGTACAGCCCACCGATGACCTACAAAAACAGGCCCAAGTTTCCTCCGGGCCCGCACTTCTGACACCCATTCAACAATGGTTTTTTGAGGTCCATCAGGC
>JBPCUG010000254.1:0-6978 GCA_051011275.1 Cyclobacteriaceae bacterium
ACCTTGAAGATAGATCCCGGAGTTAGTGCCCTTGGGAGTCATAAACTCCAGTTCGAGTTCCAAATCACCATGTTCCATTTCGGTGAAAAGGTGATCCTTATCCTCTTCTGTCACCAGATTGACCAAAACTCCTGTTCCAGGTTCCGTTTCTAAGGAATGCTCGGTTTGATAATCAGAGAATACGCCACTGACAGCTTTCCAGTTTTCGGTGGTGGATTTAAACGGGCTTAGGTCTTTTAAGGCTACCTCATGGAAGGGCAAAGATTCCTGCACCTCCCCTTCTACGCCAGCATTATCGCTGGTCGTTTGTTCGTTGGTACAGGCCCACAAAAAACCCAATGAAAAGACCAGTAATTTGTAGTTTAGGTTCATAATTAGTTGGTACAGGCAAGAGATGGAGATCGGACCGGTCCTTGCTTTTAATATGACCTGCCAAAATAGCGGAAATTTACGGAAATGTAAAATGGGTTTGGCAACTGACCTTATATGTGGTTGCAAAACGCATTGCAATTGAAATGGTCTATTTGCTGATAATGTTACGGGTTGCGCGTTCCGAGTTGCGGGTTCAAAAAGCTGCTGGCAATTTTCTGCCAACCAATATTCACCTACAAAGATTGATAAAGCGAAAAGTTACAGCAGCACTAACACCAAAACGGTTGATAACAAACAGGCTCCCAGGCCGATCATAAAAACCAGATAGGAATTACGGATCTGATTATACTTTACCCCTAAGGTTTTACCAATAAAGTAAAGATCCTTAAATAAATATTCCTTCATGTATTGCGGTTCTTCGACCGTTTCTTGGATATATTCCAAGTAATCATCCGGCTTCATTCGGTAATAGTTGCCAAAAAAGAATGGGCTTAGTTTTTTTTCTCTTCCAGTGGTAATGGTATTCTTCTTAAGATTGAATGGTTTGAGCACCACGGCACAAATGAAAATCGTGGTAAAGCATGTAACTACCAAGATCAACAATGGAATGTATAAGTGTTCTTCAACGATCACTTCCCTATGCGACAAAACAATAGGGATCAAAAAGGTGATCATCAAAGCATTCAAACTCATTAGAATATTGGCCTTGTTGTCGGCAATATTTTTGAGATCAATATTGTTTCTCTTGGTGGTCCTAATTATGTTGAGCGTTTCCCGGCTGAAAATCGAGGGCGGCTTGGTTCTAGGACTAACAGGATCTGGCAAAGAGACCTTAAAGGTGCTGGAAATGGGGTTATTGGAATCCGATTGTATCATTACTTCACTGAAGAATCCTCAAAGTAATCGAATTACCCTTAATTCATTGCTGCATTTTTGATGAATAGATTACATCAAGTATAAAAAAGCGCTTTTTATGGAATGTCCCGGGCTTATCAGTCTAGTGGCGCACAAACCTGATCCTGGCAGCTTACCTCGGGTGCCGTAACTACTGCACAATCTGAAACCAAGCGATTTTCTACGTTGAATCGCTCTTTTAGCTGGTTATAGGCGTTTCCTTTCTCTTCCAAAAGTTGTTGATCGACTTTGCTTTTGGCAAATACCAAGTAGTAATCCGGGCCGCCGCATGGTTTAGCCCCAACTGCAATGCTAGCACAATCCCCTGCACCTTGGCAAGATTTATCCTCAACAAGCGCCTCAATCTCGCTAGTAAGCTGATCTAACTGTTGCTGCGTGACTGGGGCTTCTTCAGCCTGACAGGCCTGGAGCAGCCAGCAAGATAATATGACTATAAAAGTGTTTATGAATGGTCCTCTCATGTAATGAAGACCCACAATATCTGTTCCAAGTTGGAATGAACCATTAATAGCCACCTCCAGATAGACTCAGCGTTCTCTACCATCAAACCAAACTTTGAAAGGTCCGACCTTATCCCTGCTTACGATGATCTCTTTTTCCACTGGATGATCAGGTACCACTTTGAGCCGGCTGTTGGAGTACACCACCACATCTTTAATAGCATTAATATGGATGATATAACTTCTATTGGCTCTAAAGAATAATCTCGGATCAAGTAGCTCTTCAAGTTCCTCCATTTTATAGTCAATGATATACCTTCTTTGTGCATCTGAATAGATATAAATATATCGGCCCTCCGCGTAGAACGCTATAATTTGGCTTACTTGAGTAGAGCGGATATGCTCCCCTACTTTTACCATAAATCGAGATTTGTATTTCCTTTGATCATGCAATGACAAAAGCGCATCATTGAGCGCTTGCAGTCGATCCGCTTCTTGATTAGGGGAGAACTTGTCCTTCATTGACTTCAGCTTCTTCATGCTTTGTTGCAAGGCATCATAGGTTATTGGCTTTAACAAATAATCAATGCTATTCACCTTAAATGCCTCCAAAGCGTATTCATGAAAAGCAGTGGTGAAAATAATTGGTACCTCAATTTTGACTTCCTTAAAAATATCAAAACTTAAACCATCACTTAGCTTGATATCGAGAAACATAAGATCGATTTGATTAACATGGGTTTGCAACCAAGCAACGCTATCCTTAATGCTGGTTCGATGAGTAACAATCTCAATTTCCGGGTCGTACCTCTTAATTAATACCTCCAGTTTATCGGCCGCCGGTTTTTCATCTTCAATTATTAAAACTTTCATGAATGGACAGCAATTTCAGGTTCAAGTTCTAAAACCGGCACTTTGATAAATCGGATTTCAAACGCCTTTACCTCGATCATTGGAAGATCAGTAAAATAGGTATAGGAGTCTTGTATCTCTTTCCATCTAGCTGATTGATCGTTCGCTTTCAAGCGGTCGTTCAGTTGATGCTCCAGTATCAAATATCCATCTTCCAGATAACAATCAACTTTTAGGGGGGCATCTTTAGTAATAATGGTTCCCCTGATAATATACTCAAGTAAATTTTGTAAAGAACCAGGTATGATTGACTTGGACAATCCGGACTTCTCAATTGAGGAATTAAAAGTTATGTTGCCAGCATGTTTTTGGTTTAATAAGGCGATCACATTGGCCACCAATCTAAGTTCTTCGCTTATTGTCACCAGCTCGTCTTGCTTATGTTCCAGCTTATAGCGATATACATCCGATAAGTGTAAGATAAGGTCTTCCGATTTTTGATGGTCGGTTCGGATCAAAGAAATAAGGGACTCCAGACTGTCATAAAGGAAATCAGAGTTGACCTCCTGGCGTAAACTAACCAGCCTGTATTCGAAATTTTTACGTGCCTGCTCTTCTCGGTCCATTTGTATGTGATGTTGTTTGTGCATATAGACCAATCCAAAATACAGCAGATTGTAAATAATCACTATAATAAGGAATAGTGAGTTAAGTGCAATCAGTTCTGTGGAAAAGAAGTTGTAGCCTGCGTACCACTTAAAATAGGCAAACAAAGAAAATGATACTATCGCAATTGAGGTGGCTACATGAGTTGCGATCTGTAAACCAGCCCTGAACATAAACCTATACTCCCATGGATATTGCTTATCATACCATTTGACTACCGCCCTTAATGATTCCAGGATCAAATAGGCAAGAGCAATACAAATCAATAGCTCCTCCCGTAGAAAGTTTTCTTCTAGGTGGCTCAGGTTATCGAAAACCATAAGCATCAGCAAGTATATTACTGTTCCGTATAAGGGTGGGCAAATGATCCGGAAGAAGATGTTATCGATAAATATACGCTTCATATCAGACTGCTTTCATGTAGTCTTTTTCCTTGATCAATGGCAACTCTACTTCAAATTGCTCCTGATCGGTAATACGCACTGGCAAAGGGGTAAAAAAGCTATAACGTTTTTGAATGTTCTCCACCCCAAGCCGGAAAGATTCCTTTACTTCTCCACTTTCTTTTTTGGAATTGGTTACAGAAAGACTTTGATTGGATTTGCTAGAAATACGGACCATCAGAGGACTTGTCTCAGAAATGTTGTTATGCTTCACGGCGTTTTCTACCAGCATTTGCAAAGTAAGAGGAGGTAGCCTACTTTCCATAACCTCCTCCGGTAAGTCTATTTCCACTTGCAACCCATGGACAAATCGGCTTTTTAGTAGATAGCTGTAAGCATTAACAAATTTAATTTCTTTGTGTAGTGCTATCAGCGCCATATCATTAGTTGACAAAACATATTGATAGGTTTCAGCCAATCGGCGCACGAATGTTTCTGCAGCTTTTGGGTCATGATGTACCAAAGATGAGATGGTATTCAAGCAGTTAAACAAATAATGTGGACTCAATTGACTCTTTAACGCCTCAAATTGAAGACGCAATTGCTCCCCTTTGATCCTTACCGATTCGATTTGCGTTTTGGCATATTGATTATAGGAATACCATAAAAAATCAGCTAGAGAATAGATGACGATAGTAAGAAAAAGGATAAGTCCTATCTTGAAGATCAATTCATGGTAGTTTACCAAAAAGCTATCTTGGCTTACAACGGATTTAGGGAAAGTGCTGGCGTAAAGCCCAAGTATTGCCGCAATAATAACAGTACTAAGTACCAGTGAGGAGATCATTCCCGTAAGTAGTCGGAGGGTAACTGCCTCCTTCCAAGGCAGCTTTCTATTGAGGTGTCGTCCACAAAAATACAGGGCAAAACCAACCAAATTGGCAGCAAGCAACGTGAACAGCAACTCCTTGTAGAAATATCGAACATCCACTACTTCGCCGGTTTCACTGTAAACCAAGTAGGTACAAATGAGTAGCCCGGTTAAGGAACTGATCGAAACTAAATGTCTATACTTTTGCATCAGCTGACTAACAGAGGATCAATGTAGGTATTGCAAGTTAATCAATCGCACTCATTACCCTCCGATATTCACTATCAGAAGTAAGCTTTGAGGCCGCACTTTTATAAGCCTCAATAACTTGTGGATCACTTTTTGGCATAACCGAAGCAACTTTGTAAATGACAGAACCAGCTTCAGTATTCGAAGTGAGCTTTTCCGATGCTTTTAATACCTTAATTATGGTATTCTTATCCCCTCTTTCAGCAACTGCCGACCGCAGTACCGACCCCATTTCAGTACTGCTGCTTAACTTACCTACCGTATCGAAAAATGAATTACTTACCGCTGGATCCCCGGTTAATTCCGGAATAGCGCGACGAAGTACGGAACCCAACTCGCTGCTTGAACTTATGCGACCGGCACTGTTTAACAGCTTAACCAGATCTTGCGAGCCAAGATCTTGGCTGGATATCAGGTCTCGTAACGTAGTACCTCTCTCAGTATTGCTACTTATCCTATTTATAGTGCTAAAATAGGCCTCGGCTATATCACCATTACCAGGCGGATAAACTCGATTAAACTTCCGTAGGATAGACCCCATTTCTGTATTAGAGCTAAGCCTTCCAGTACTTTCAAGGACTCTCACCATACTGCTGGTATTCAATTTCTGTGTTGACAGGATATCTCTCAACACCCTGCCGGCTTCTGTATTACTGCTTAGATGATCTATTACTTCAAAGTAAGCATCAGCAGTTTGGCCATTAAGCTTGTAGTTTTTATTTACACGTCTTAGTACTGAACCTACCTCAGTATTAGATGATATTTTACCGGTAACACCCAGTATGGCAATAATGGTTTTATCGGACAACTGATCGTGACGGTCCATTATGGATCTCAAGACACTTCCCCTAGTGGTACTAGAACTTAACTTAGCCAGGTTCCTTAGCAAGGCAGTTGCGGTCTCGTCCTTCTTGAAGTACAGTCCTTCATACTTGCGCAATAGCTCACCACGGGTAGTATTGGAAGAAATATCAGATCCTATTTCATCAACAATTTGTATCAGATTACTATCGGTTAAACCCGGTTTATTAAGTAAATGCCTGAAATAGGTGCCTTTCACGCTGTTGCTGGTGATCTCGTCTATTTCATCCAAAACACCTTTTACCCCTCCTTTACTATAAATCCTATCAACTCGATTTTCTGCGTCTATTCCGGTGCTTCTAACAACGTCTACCAGTACCTCTGCCAGCCATTCTTTACCTTCAGGCTCGAAAGGGTAGAGTTTCCTGCCGATATAATATTTTCTGCTAATGCCACCTTGGCCATCTCGTTCGATGATTATCTTTCTTTTATTGCCGAATGTGGTTTTGCTTACTTGAAAATATCCGCCCGGAGATATACTTTTAAGATCACTATCATCGTCGGTAAGCTTTATGATACCATCGATCTTTATTTCATATTTGCTTACCCCGTTTTTACTAATGATACGGGTAGTCGATTTATGGCCTTGTGCTTGGGCCGTGTAACTTACGGCTGCAATCAGCCAAATGATCAAAGTTGAGATTATTAGGACCCAAATGTCCTTTTGCCTGGCTAGTTTTCGATGTGATTGGTTTTCCATTTCTTGAAATTTAAATTATACTCAATGATGCCTATTCTTAAAAGGAATAAAAAACCACTTGTCATGAACCGTAGAATTCTTGTTATGAACTGTAGAAATCAGTCAGAACTGCGGAAATCAACTAAACTGCGTATTTTGAATGTTGCAAGGTAGATCGAATATTATGGGAAGGTTCCCTACTACTGAAATACAAGCACATACTCTAATAAAAATGTTGTTTTCGGAATCAGCTGGTTGCATATCCCAGCTAATGAGTCACTTTTAGGGAGTAAAACTCCACCTTCGCGAAAGCTTCGTTCTTTGTGGACTGAAGGTAGTTTCCAGCTTTAAAATAGTTTTCAAAGGGCCAAGCCTGCATACTGGCATCTTCATAAACCTTACTTGCATTATTCATTATAATCTCCAGTCGGCCGGCTGAGGCGATGATTTCTAAATCAAAGGCATCATTATTGACGATTTCGTCATAGTAGTGACTCTCATCGTCAGTCCAAGCACTCTTGTAGGATTGCTTCTCCTGTAGCTTGCGGATCCACCAATATTTTCCGCACTACGCGCACCTTGTTGTTTTGTACATATATTTTTAACAAAGGAGGCGCATCATTATCATCTTCACCGATAAGATCTCTTTGATCCTCGGTAAGACGTCCATGGATTTGCATTACTATAGTA
>JBPCUG010000255.1:0-3034 GCA_051011275.1 Cyclobacteriaceae bacterium
GAGGTTGATAATGAGGTGCTCATTCCTGCACAATCAAACTATCTGCGCACCGGTGAATTCTTTGAGATAAAAATTACCGAAGCCACCGCTTTCGATCTTATAGGCACTCCTATGGTACCAAAGGAAGTTGTAACCGAAACGACCTAATATTCTAAATTATGAAACCTTGGTTGGATTGTTGATGCCATCGACATAACTTTAAGCAGATTAATCCGTAAGCGGGCTATTGCTAAATTAAACCACTAGAGTACCGTGTTGGAAGTTGACCAAATGAAAAATGAAAAGATAGCTTTTGAAAACACCAAAAGCTTTTCCTCAATTTTTTTAGACTACCTGAATGAGAAACCGGAGTTAAAGGAATTTTACGGTTTGTTTCCTAATCTTTCAAATTTTGAGGAGCAGATTAAATTAAAATCCGGCACAAAGACTCCACGAGCATTAGTATCAAAAGTCCTGACCGAGCAATACGACGATCTCGTGCTTTCTGGCAAGCTGCTAAAGAACATAAACCTGCTTCAAAAGGATGAGACCTTTACTGTTACCACGGGGCATCAATTAAATATTTTCACTGGACCGGTATTTTTTATATACAAGATCACCACTGTAATTAACATCTGTCGGCAACTAAAGGAAAAGTATCCCCAATTTGATTTCGTGCCGGTTTACTGGATGGCCTCAGAAGATCATGACTTCTTAGAGATAAATCACTTTCATTTATTCGGCAAAGAATATACCTGGGACTTGGAGGCAAAGGGAGCTGTAGGCCGGCTACCCACGGCGGGTTTAAAGGAAATTTTAGATCAGCTGCCCGAAAAGGCAGAGATATTCGAGGAAAGCTATTTAAGCCAAAAAAATCTAGCTGCGGCAACCAGACAAATTGTAAACCACTTATTCGGAGACGAAGGCATGGTAGTGATTGATGGCGATCATCCCGAACTGAAAGCCTGCTTTGCAGAGGTTATGAAGGATGACCTGAAGCATCATGAAGCCTACCATAAAGTGGCTCAATCCTCTGAAGAGCTACTGAAAATGGGATACAAGGTACAGGTAAATCCCAGGGAAATAAACCTGTTTTACCTGACCGATGAGAATCGTCTGAGATTGGTAAAAAAAGATGGAGAATACGAAGTACTTCAGTCGGGCCTGGTATTCTCAAAAGCGGAGATCCATGAACTATTAGACAAACGTCCTGAGTGCTTAAGCCCCAATGTAGTGCTCAGACCTTTGTATCAGGAAACGTTGCTGCCAAACTTGGCCTATGTTGGTGGGCCAGGAGAGATCGCTTATTGGCTACAATTAAAATCCACTTTTGATCATTATCAGGTACCTTATCCTATCCTGATGCCACGCAACCATGCCTTGATCATCAATAAGTCTCAGAGCCAAAAGATCCAAAAATTGCAAATTAACCTCGAAGAGCTTTTCCTGGACTCATATCAACTTAAGGCATTATTCTTAAAGAAACACTCTGACGAAAACCTGAACTTAACTCAGGAGAAAGAGTTTTTGACTGACATTTATGAGACTATCCTAAAAAAGAGTAAAAGAGTGGATGGCTCCTTAGAAGGTTTCGTTGGATCTGAAAAAACCAAAGCCATCAAAATGTTGGATAATGTAGAGAAAAGGCTAAAAAAATCAGAGGAAAAGAAGCAAGAGACAAGTATTCTTCAGCTCTCTAAGCTTAGAGAAAAACTGTTCCCTCAAAATAGCCTGCAGGAACGAAAAATGAACTTTTTGAATTTCTATTTAAATAATCCCGGTTTCCTTCAGGATATTAAAAACCATTTTGATCCATTCGACTTCAGGTTCAACATTATTACCGAAGATGAATAAGGCAACTTTGCGCAAGCAATATCTTGGCAAAAGAGCGGCCTTAAGCAAAAAGATCCATCAGGAAAAAAGTGAAGCCATAGCCGAATTATTTTTTGACAATATTTCCTTAAACAATTATAAGTCACTCCATACGTTTTTGCCAATCAAGAAGAACCTGGAAGTAGATACTTATCTAATTATTCGAGAAGTCAGGAAGAGGTATCCAAAATTAGGATTAGTGGTCCCAAAAATACAAGACTATGGCCTAGAACACTATATTTTGGCACAGGATACGATCATAGCACCTGGTCCCTATTCTGTACCTGAACCGCAAGGAGCTGAACGCTTTGAGGAACAACAAATCGATATAGTACTAGTACCTCTACTTGTTTTTGATATACGCGGCCATCGCATCGGTTATGGCAAGGGTTATTATGATCGATTTTTGGCTGAGCACCCTGAAGCATTGAAGGTCGGCCTCTCCTTGTTTGCTCCTGTTGATCAGATCCCGGAAGTTTCTCTTAATGATATAGCGCTGGATATGATTATTACTCCGGATGAATGCTATCGCTTTTAGCTAGACGGAAGCAACACCATTAGAAGGTATTACCAGAATTAGTTTTGCCACTGCTTTCTTGAGGGTAGTTATAAAACCGTTGTGTTGGATAGGCAAACTCGATGTCACTATGTTCGGCAAAAGTATCCAGCACCTCCTCCCAAATATTCTGCTCTGAAGTTCTTCTTCTTTGAGGAAGACAAAGGTAACGAATAGTAAGTAGCACGCCGTGATCATTTACTTTGGTGTAAACAATAGGATCTAAATTGGAGTAAAAGATCATAAATCTTTTGGATGCCTCCATCAGTTGTTTCTCAGCTTCTTCAGTTAAGTGGCTGGCGTGATGAGTAGCTATTTCATGGAGCATCTCTTTAGCTTTTTTCCAGCTGCTTTCAAAAGTGAGCAGCACCGGGATCTCATTCCAAACGTGACTAAATCCCATGCTGTAATTGGCCTGTTCTGTAGAAAACACCCGAGCATTGGGAATGTGAATGATCCGTCCGGTACTCTGGTCGGCATCCACCCAGTTTCCAATTTCGAGCATTGTAAACTGGAATAATCTAATATCAATAATATCACCGGTATTTTTGCCAACCTGTACTCGATCACCTATTACAAATGGTTTTCTGAATAGAATAAATAACCATCCAGCCAGATTGGTTATAG
>JBPCUG010000256.1:0-3251 GCA_051011275.1 Cyclobacteriaceae bacterium
TCTGACACGTATCTACTGAATTACAGCCCAAAATAAAGGTTTTTCTCGAAACTTTTTTAGAGATAACTTTGGTTTGTTGGCCTATTCTGTGCTACCCAGTAGGTGCCTGAAGCTGTTTCGCAGCCACTGGCCGGGTCCATCACTTGGAGCAGTGACATCAAATGCGAAATAAAAAATATACTTACACAGCTACCAAATCAAGCAGGGGCGATATATATTTCCGCTTGAATATTGTGCAATCTCATAAGCATGAAGATAATCACTTGAAACCATGAGGCGGAAAGTATTCTATTCTGTAGGTGGTATCCTATTGGTGTTAATCGTTTGGAACTTCAACTTGATCCGATACGGAATTGGTCAAGGATTGGGTCAATGGAAGATCCTGCGCAATGCAATTCCGGTGCAAGAGGTCTTAGCCGACCCTACTGTTCCTGATTCAGTGAAGCAAAAGCTTAGCCTTGTGCAAGAAGTGCGTCAATATGCTATAGATTCTCTGGGGATAAATGACTCAAACAACTATACCACATTATACGATCAAAAGGGTAAGGACATTTTATGGATCGTTACCGGTAGCAGGCCATTTGCCTTAGAAGCAAAGGAGTGGCATTTCCCTTTTTTAGGGAGTGTGCCATACAAAGGGTTTTTTATCTATGAGAAGGTGCTTAAGGAAGAAGCTGGGCTACTTAATGAGGGCTGGGATACGAATATCCGTGCCCCGGGAGGCTGGTCCACCTTAGGTTGGTTTAAAGATCCCATTTTATCTAATATGCTGTCTGATTCTGAGGGAGATCTGGCCAACACAATTATTCATGAACTGACCCACAATACCATCTTTGTGAAAGATAGTGTAGAACTGAATGAAAATTTGGCCTCTTTTATAGGCGATCTGGGGGCATTGCGCTTCCTTAAGCATAAGTTTGGTATGGCAAGTCCACTTTATCAGGGTTATGTGAATGCAAAAATGGATCGGAGTGCCTTCATCGATCACATTTTAAGGGGTGCAGATCGCCTTGACAGCTTGTACTTAAGTTGGCCTGAAGATCTGCAAATAGAGACCAAATCCCAGTCGAAAAAGGAACTAATTGAGAAGATAATCACTTCTGTTGATACACTCAAATTGGGTGAAAAGGAGCGATTTAAGGAATTTTTGGCCGGGCAAAGGGTAAATAACGCATTTTTTATGTCGTATCTAAGATACCGGGTCAACTATGACTTTTTTGAAGATGAGTTTAACCGTAGTTTTAAAGGTGACTTGAAAGGATACCTTGATTATTTGAAACAAAAATATCCATCTTTGTAACCTGAAAGTTCAAAAAACGGTATACAATTTGTAACGTTTTAGTCGTTAAGCTATATCTGGTATGATGAAAAAGTTACTCATTTTTCTTACTATGGGCCTATCCTTGGCTTTTAGTCCGGAAAACGGAACTTATCGAGAAATCTCAAACGACAGTTTTCAGCCTGGCGAAAAGCTAGAGTACAGGGTGCATTATGGTTTGCTGAATGCAGCCACCGCGTCCATGAAAATCAGCAAGCGCATCTATTTTCAAAATGGACGGCCCTGTTATAAGGTAGATGTCCACGGCAAATCGGTCGGAATTTTCGATCTGATCACACGTATTAGAGACAACTGGGGATCTTATATTGATACCACTGCTATTCTCCCTCACCAATTTTATCGCAATATTGAGGAAGGTAACTATCGCAAATATGAGATCGTAGATTTTGACCACGAAAAGGATATTGCCGTAACCACCACTCTTGATAAAGTGACCAAGCAGGTCAAGGAGAAGAAGGAAGATAAAATGGCGGACAATGTTCAGGATATGGTAAGTGGGTATTACTATTTACGTACCATAGATTTCAGTAACGTAAAACCAGGTCAGGTGATAAGTGTGGATGCTTTCTTCGACAAAGAGCAATATGATTTCAGAGTAAAATTTCTCGGAAGAGAAACGTTGCGCACCAGAATGGGTAAATACAAAGCATTGGTCTTACAACCGCAGATGCCTGACAACAAACTTTTCCGCGGAGAGAATGCCATCAAAGTTTGGTTAAGTGATGATCTTAACAAAATACCCCTAAAAATAAAGGCCGAGATGTTTGTAGGGGCCGTCGAGATTGACATTAAAAAAATAAATGGTCAACGCCATCAGGCTGCCAAGGCCGGATAAACAGGCTTTTAATTTCATTGATTTCTAGCTACCTTTAGCACCCTAAAGAGATTATGATCCATCTCAAAAACTTAGGTCTTCTTTTAGCAATAGCGGTTTTCATTGGAGTGCCAGGTTTTGCTCAGTACCAGATAGGAGGAACATTTATCCACGCCCCGGTTCAAACCCATATTTACTTATTTGAGTCTTCTAATGTAGGTTGGGTAGCAATCGATACCTTGGAGGTAAAGGACGGAAAATTTGCTTTCACTTTCGATCCTAAACTACCACGTAGCTGGTATAAGCTAGGGTCCAACCAACGCAATAGTTTCGATGTTATCTTGGGTAGTGAAAATATAATGATCAGTGGCGATTTTAATCAGATGGCTAATTCCGTCAGCATTGAAGGATCTACCGAAAACAATCTCCTTGAAAACTATCTCACCTACTATCAGCAGGATCAGACGGCTAGAAAAGAGATGGTCCAAAAGATTAATGGTTCCGACGCAGCAGGGAATCGGGTAAAGCGACTGCAAGCCATTCAAGGAATGATCGACAGCCTGGACATTTTAAAGAATAAGTACCACCAAAAGCTGGCTCAAGACCATCCAAAGTCATTTATTGGTAAGTTGGCTGATTTTTATGTTTTTGATAGTACTACTACGGCTGATAATTACTTTGTGACAGAAGATTTTCAAGACAGAGAACTATTAATGGCCAGCTTTTACCAAAACAAAGTACTCACCTATTATCAAAGGTTCGTTCCTAAAACCCTAGTACACTGGGATCAAAGAGCAAATTTCCTATTAGGACTTACGGAGCCCCAATCGGAAGGGCGGGATTTTACCTATCTAAGCTTGATCTACCTTTTTCGATCAGTCGCTCCAGAAAAAGCCCGAGAGGTTGCTGTGAGATACCAACTTGAATATCCCCAATCTCCCCAAGCCAAACAATTGTTGGCTGCCCTACCTAAAAGTGGCCCAAGTATAGGAGAGGAGGCTCCGGATATAGTTTTGCAGGACACTACCGGTGCTAAGACGCCGCTGTCATCTTTGAAAGGCCAATATGTTCTTTTAGATTTTTGGGCATCTTGGTGCG
>JBPCUG010000257.1:0-6539 GCA_051011275.1 Cyclobacteriaceae bacterium
GCTATGTACAATGGGGAATATCACAGTTACCATGGGGCTGGCACCATAAGAATAGACTGAAAAACCGTTTCTGGCTAATGGTACAATTAAATTCTAATGTGAATTTTTGTATCTTTAAAATGCTCCAGATACGGGTGTATGAATGAGTTGCTATAAGTCTTACAGTTTTTTTCTTTTAGGTGTACTGCTATGGTCATGCAGTAAAAAGGAAGTTTCAGAAGGCGACCTGGTGCCAGTTGATACCGTTGGACTGGAGATGCCTCACATTTCTGTAGATACATTGGTTGAGACCATCCCCGAAGTTCCTATTGACTATTATACTTATAAGCCTCCGCAAGTAGAAAGTGCTCCTCGAAATATTTATAACAGAGACAGCATATGGGTCTCCAATTACAATCTGATTTTTGAACCGATTGAGGAAGTTTCTTTGCCGGACTATTACCCCGATCAGACTACCAGGGATTCACTTACTAGCAAATTTCCAATTGATATACTTAAGGCCTTAGCTGTAGAAAAGTATCTTTTAAGAAGTCCGCAATCGCAATTCAGTCGGAATAGGGATACTTTGAAACTCCATCTTAATAATGGCCGTATACTGGCTCTGGTGGATCGAGCAAAAAGACTGGTCTACCATTATGAGAATGACTTCACAGAGATAAATTTTCATTTGATCAGGGTACAATTTGATGAAAGCCAGGGGTACTTGATGATCAACAAAGACAACGGCTCAGTTTATTCAATTTGGGGCCGACCCTATTTCTCCCCCTCAAAGCAAAAATTCTTGACCATCAATAGTGATCTAGAGGAACAGGTAAGCCCAAATGGAATACAATTATTTTCATTTATTCAGGGTCAGATCAAAAAGCTGTGGGAGCTTCCAATAAGGGATTGGGGGCCAATCCAGGCAAAGTGGATAGGCGAAAATAAATTGCACTTGCAAACTGCTTCGATCATTGATAGCGAATCTGATGTAGTGATCACCACTGATTTTCAGGAGCTGGTGTTGAAGGACCCTTAATCTTCCTTTCTAAGGCTTCGATATCTGTGGAAGGCTCTCCGGAATATTAAGTAACCTCCAATAAAAGGAGCAAAAGCGATAATGTATATGCGACTATCCACCTGGTCAATAAAATAAGTCGCGCAAGCAATGATCACGCCAGCCAAGCAAAGTATGGCTCCGAATATCATATATTGAAAGGCACGACTTGTGTCGCCCTTATATGCTGCCTCGGATAAAACCTGCTCGTCCACTTTGTTGATTATGTAAGAGATCTGGTCGTCAGGAACAGAGAGTTGCTGTAGCTCCGTTCGAATATCGGCGTAAGTCGCCCCGGCCTTTTGTTTTGATAAAGCCAACTCAATGGTTTCTAAAAGTTGCTTTCCCACGAGCGCAGTCATAATCGTCATACGAAGAAATGAGAAACAAATTACAAAGTATTTCGAATTAATAGTAGTGGGAAACAAAGAAGTCTGAAGATTGAGATTCTCCAGATATCGCATGCTGCCTCCCTATGTGAATGAATGTTTCCTGACAAAAATGTCTATCTTTCGCCCATGGATATGGCTGACGCTTTGCTACTGGTAGCGGCCGGTTTTGCCGCCGGTTTTCTAAATGTAGTGGCCGGAGGAGGTTCCTTGATCACCTTGCCCCTGCTTATCTTTATGGGTTTGCCAGCTGCTACGGCCAACGCAACTAATCGGGTGGCTATTTTTATCCAGAATATATTTGCCGTATCTGGCTTTAGAAGCAAAGGTGTTTCTGCTTACCCCTATAGTCTGCATCTTGGATTGATAGCTTTAGTAGGAGCAGTGATCGGTGCCAATATCGCTGTGGATATCGACGGACGTTTGTTCAACCGGATCTTGTCGGTGGTAATGGTTGTGGTTGTGGTATTCATTGTCGTCCGCCCTTTTAAAAACAAGTTGGCTGCTACCGAAAATATGAGTGGCTCTCGACGTGTCATGGGAATGGTGGTATTCTTTTTTGTAGGTATTTATGGAGGCTTCATTCAAGCAGGCGTCGGATTCATTATGATAGCGGCCCTGACTTCTATTAATGGATTTTCTTTGGTTAAGACAAATAGCGCCAAAGTGTTTGTAGCTCTAATCTACACGTCAGCGGCACTTGGCGTTTTCATCTATGAGAAAGTGATCAACTGGGAAATCGGGCTCACTTTAGCCGGAGGAAATGCTATTGGAGCTTGGGTTGCAAGTCGCTGGTCTGTTAACAAAGGAGACGTTTGGATCAGAAGAGTTTTAGTCATAGCTGTTATCGCCTTAGCAGTGAAACTTTGGTTCTTTTCTGATCAACAAGAAGCCTCTCCCCAGGCGGCACCGAAGGTAGAAAGTGAAGCAATGCTGTAAAACGAATATCTAAAATTTTAATTGGAGATGAAAGCAAGCCAAGTTACTGTTGGGATCGTTCAATCAGGTCCAGTCTATTTAGACCTGACCAAAAGTTTAGAAAAGGCAGAGCAGCTAGCTAAAGAGGCCGCCGATAAAGGAGTGGAGCTGCTGGTATTTGGCGAATCCTGGCTTAGCGGCTACCCTGCCTGGCTGGATCATGTGCCAAAGGCGGCTCTATGGGACTATGAGCCTACCAAGAAAGTATTCGCAAACACCTGGCAAAATAGCATAGCCATTCCCGGACCAGATTTGGATCGATTGTCAAATCTAGCCCAACAGCACCAGCTTACCTTAGGTATAGGTATCAATGAAAAAGTTGAAAAAGGAAAAGGCAATGGCACTATTTATAATAGTCTAATCATGATCAGCCATGAAGGGGCGCTGATCAATCATCATCGTAAATTGATGCCTACTTTCACAGAGAAGATGGTATATGGACTGGGAGACGGCCAAGGACTGAAGGCGGTTGATACAAACTCCGGTCGGATCGGGGGATTGATTTGCTGGGAGCATTGGATGCCACTTACACGTCAAGCGCTTCATAATAGCGGCGAACAAATACACATTGCGCTTTGGCCACAGGTGCACGAGATGTTACAAATCGCTAGCCGGCACTATGCATTCGAAGGGCGTTGCTTTGTTATATCGGTCGGACAGGTGATGAGGGTGAGTGAACTCCCTGATGCATTTGATCTGCCCATAGATCTGGCTGATCATCCTGATCGCCTATTACTTAATGGTGGAAGTTCTATCATAGGTCCTAATGGCCAATACATAATGGATCCTCAATATGGTAAGGATGAGCTATTAGTACAAACAATTGACCTGGACCAAACCTTAAGAGAAAGAATGACTTTGGATGTCTCTGGTCATTATGCACGACCGGATGTATTTGACTTTTCGGTGATCAAGAAAGAGAATGGCAATCGTTAGATAAAAATTTTATAGCTGTTTATGCAAGAGGATGTCAAACTCCTTAATCATTGAGTCTTATAAACTCCCTCAAACTTGATCGGCGTATGATCCCCACCGGGCCCTCATAGATACCCCCTTCGCCACCCATATCGTAAACCCTAACAGCAATAACATTTGATTTCCCCTCTTCTAAAAGATCATCCGGAATACGATAGGTTCTCAACTCTCTGAAAGACCAGCTAAACCCAAATCGCTTGCCATCATTAGTTGATCCGATCAATCGACCATTAATATATACTTGGTCAAAATCATCGATACGTCCTAAAACCAGAACTAATGATGCAGGAGATTGATTCTTGGGTAAATAAAATGCTTTCCGGTACCAGCCATAACCATCATAGTTTTTAAACCCTTGATTTTCCCAAGGTGAAGGTACAGTGATTGACTCCCAATCTACGTCCCTCCAATACTTTTCCCTCCAACTGTTACTATCCCCTTTTTTGAAAGACCATATCCCATGCATATCTACCACCAACCCAGGGGTTCCTTCTCTGCTGTATAATCCGATATCTCCAGAAACAATCCCCCCTTCTCCATGACGGTCATACACTCGCACGGAAATTACATTTGTGCCGTCATATTTTAGATAACCTCTTGGTACCAAATAGCGGCGGTAGGCATTGAAAGCAGTGGCGAACTTTGGTGGAAAAGAACCAGATGATCCTACTAATCTGCCATTCACAAACACTTCATCAGCATCATCGATGTTCCCAAGAAATAAGTACAGATCTTTATATCGATCCAGGTTAGCACCTGAAAAGGTCCGGCGGTACCAGGCAAATCCATCAAACCCGTGGAAGCCCTGATCCTCCCAGGAAGAAGGTACCGTGACACTTTCCCAATCGCGATCATTCAAAGTAGGATCAGCCCATTCCGAGTTATCGCCAATGGTAAACTTCCATTTTCCCTTCAAGCTCATCTCAAGATCCCAGTCCTGAGCTGCTATCGGATAATAGCAAAAGCCTAACCACGTGATCAATAGAAATGTCTTAATAGCTTTTGATTGTATTGTTATTCTCTTCATTAATAATTAGTACAATCCACAAAAGTGCGCCCCTACATATTATGCAAAGGGCGCACCAATTAATCAAACTAAACTTCCAATTTAGTTTTTTGCATGTTTCTTCGCTTTGCTGGGTAACACATCAATTCCAACCATTTTAGTTTTATAGTCAATTTTAAAACCATAGTTTCTCATAACATCCGAGCCAATAATTCCCGCTATGCGGATGCTACTATGGGAGTAGATCGATTCAACAATGTTGGAGATATCATGAGACCTGTACTTGGCCTTGATTTTTTGTGACCCCAGACGCAGATTTACATCGAAAGCATACCTCATCTGTGTTCCGTCCGTACCAATACCTTGGATAGGTTGTCCAGGTCGATGTCGGTAAATAGCTTTAAAGCCATAATGGCGGCTTACCTTGTGATTAAGCAAAGTAATATCAGAACCGGTATCTAAAAGGAAATAGGCATCTTTTCCATTCAACACACCTTTGACAATTGGTTTTTTCTTGAGATAGACAATGTTAATATATTCGTAGTTATCGTTTGTGTTTACTGTAGCGGCTGGGGACAAAATCATAATAAACAGGATCAAAACACCTACCAATTTTTTCCTATTTGTTTGTAGACAGGTGGGGATCGATAGCATAGATATACGTTCCATTTTTAGCTGGGGTTGTCAGGGTTAGTAAGTTGTTGTAAAAACTTGTCATCGAGCAACAATCAGTTTGACAAGTGGCACCCTATTATAAACGAATGACTTAGCCCTTTGCTGTCACCTGGTGGTAAGGAATTGTCACCAGTTGTCACAGATCCGTAAAATGGTGTCGAAATAAATGGAAATTGGCCAAAAAGCACCCCCAAATGATGGGGTGAGCATGGTTAGAGCCTAACTAACTTATCAACTTATAACCTATGCCATGTACGGTGAGTATGGTTTTAGGTTTGTCAGGGTTTTCCTCGATTTTTTGTCGAAGTTTTAAAATGAAATTATCCACCGTTCTGGTGGTCGGCTTCTCTTGGTATCCCCAAATGTGCTCTAATAGCTGGTATCTACTTACTGTTTCATTTTTGTGATCCCAGAGGTGCTGCAATACCTCAAACTCCCGATGCGATAGCTTCATTGTTTGTCCCTCTCGGGTAGCGCTGAAGGTGGCGAAATTAAGATCCAATTTGCCAATAGAGATCTCCTGCTGATTGTTTGCTGCTTCCCTTCCGGTCCGGCGCAATATCGCTTTGATCCTCGCAAGTAATTCTCGTAAGCTAAAGGGCTTTGTTATGTAGTCATCAGCACCCAATTCCAGACCTAGTACTTTGTCTATTTCCTCCCCTTTTGCAGTGAGTATTATCACTGGAGTGGGAATCCCTTTTTCCCTCATCCTTTTGCAAATATCATATCCCGATAGCTGGGGCAACATCACATCCAATAAGATCAAATCGTAAGAACATTGAACTATTTTATCCAATCCCGACGCCCCATCCTCCGCCAACTCTACTTCGTAGCCTTCAAACGACAAATTGTCCTGCAGTCCAGTACGCATATTAGGTTCATCTTCTACAATTAGGATACGTTTCATAAGTTTAAATGTGGATGGGCGATTGTGAGTTTAAAGGGAATTTAAGTCGGAAACTACTTCCTTTACCTACTTGGCTTACCAACTCAATTTTACCTCCATGAGCTTCCATAATATGTTTTACTAAAGTCAGTCCCAGTCCAGTTCCCTTCGTATTGTGAATGGCTCCGCTAGGTACTCTATAAAATTTGTCGAAAACATTTTTCTGGTCCATACGGGAAATCCCAATTCCATAATCGACCACTTCAAAATATGCGTAACCTGAATCAACACCGGTATGAAGTTCGATCCGTTTCTCTCCATTGCTATATTTTATGGCGTTATCAATTAAGTTGATAATAGCTTCCGACAATGCATCTTTGTCACTTTGTATTTCAGGTAAATCGGAACAGGCCTCGAAGGTATATTCAAAGTTCTTGTTCTTTAAGTGAAAGGAATAGGATTTCAAAACCTCCTCGACTATCTCATTAAGATCTGACTTCTCCAGGTTATAACGGATCTTCCCGGCTTCCATTTTGGAAAAACTCAGTATTTTATTCACAATGCCCCTTAGCCGGTTGGCCTCCTGACTTATAA
>JBPCUG010000258.1:0-3825 GCA_051011275.1 Cyclobacteriaceae bacterium
ATGCAGGGGCATAGCTTTAAAGCCATATTGGAAACTGGGGATGAACCTGTGGGATGGCAGCAAGCCACCTACTACCGGTACTGGATGCATATGGCACACCGCCATGCCAACCCGGCGCATTTTGGCATTCGTACCAAAGAATATAAGCTGATTTTCTTCTACGGCAGGTATTGGGTAGATACGGACGATCCCGATGCCACCTGGAATAAAAAAAGTTGGGGTAATGATTTTACCCGTCATACACCGGTAGCCTGGGAGTTTTATGATCTGAGAGAAGATCCTAAGGAGATGAACAATTCGTATGATGACCCTGAGTATAAGGAAGTCATTACTAGTCTAAAAACACAGCTAGTTGAAATGCGTGAGGATCTGAATGAGACTGATAAAAATTATCCCCATATCCAAAAAGTCATCGATAAACATTGGGAGGACTGATCGGACCACCACTCGGCCTTCACTTATCTAGTGTGAATATCCTATCCATCGGGATCCATTTCTCCCCATCCTTGGCCCAGGGAAGGCCCTGTTGATATTTCCACATCAATCGTTCCCATTCCTGTACCTTTGGATTGTTGACATCCATTCTTGCTTTCTCTTCGAAATCGAAGGTTTCATCTACTTCTATGATCATGAACATGCGGTTACCAGTGAGGTATATCTGCATATCAATAATTCCAGCGTCTTTGATACTCTTGGTAATTTCTGGCCAGACATTACCAGCAGCGTGGTGTGCCTTATACTCGGCGATAAGTTTGGGGTCGTCTTTCAGGTCGCAAGAAAGACAGTGTCGTTTTGTTTTCATACTAAACTTTGGTTGATTTATAACTACTGAATCCGTACCAGGCTACCACTGCCAGACAAAGCAGGGGCAAGATAAAGGAAAACTTGACCTCGGGAATAAAACCCAGTACTTGCACATCCGCAAATCCGTCGCCGCCCCAGTCGAGAATGCTGCCTTGCAGAACCGGCATTAAAGCCCCGCCAACTATAGCCATAACCAATCCGGCGGACCCAATCTTGGCTTCATCGCCCATGTCTTTTAAGGCGATACCATAAATAGTTGGGAACATAATGGACATAAATACGGAGATGCCGACCAAAGAAAATAATCCCGCCATACCCGGTAGCAAAATGGCACCGGCGGACATTGTAACACCTCCAAGGCCAAATAACATCAAGAGTTTCGATGGATTTATAGTTTTCATCAAAATTGTGCCGATCCACCTCCCAGTAAGAAATGATACCATTGCAGCTACATTATACCAAGTAGCTGTTAATTTTTCAGATTCCGGAAGTGCAGTATTCATATTGTCTACATATTGGAATATATAGGTCCAACACATGATCTGTGCCCCGACATAAAAGGCCTGAGCGACGACCCCTTGGATATAAATCTTATTTGAAAAAAGCTTCTTAGAAGACGCTGAAACTGACATTTTATCCTCTTCTGCCGTATTGGGCATTCTGGTAAAAATAACGATACCCAGAATGACCAAGACCAAAACCCCCAGTCCGATATAAGGAATACTGATAATTCCTAGGTCGTTTTCACGAATGGCCGCCAATTCATTTGAAGACAGTGCATTATAGGCTTCAACAGTATAATCATCTGAACGTAGTGCCCCGATCACAAAGACCTGAGCGATGATCATTCCGGTTAAGGATCCCATGGGGTTAAACGCCTGTGCTAAATTCAAACGCCGAGTAGCTGTTGCCTCATCGCCCATGGCCAGAACCAATGGGTTAGAGGTTGTCTCCAGGAAGGCCAGCCCGCAAGTAAGGATCCATAATGAAATCAAAAAGTAATTGAAATCCTCATATGCCGCTGCCGGGTAAAATAAAAAAGCACCTATGGCATATAATACCAACCCTAAAATAATGCCTGACTTATAACTGAACTTTCGAATGAAGAGTGCCGCTGGTAAGGCCATAAAGAAATAGCCAAAATAGAAAGCGAACTGCACCAAAGAGGCCTGGACATTGGAAAGCTCGGGCATGACTTTTTTAAACGCGGATACCATAGGATTGGTCAGGTCATTGGCAATGCCCCATAGCGCGAACAAAGAAGTGATAATTATGAAGGGAAAAATAATTCCTTTCGATACCAACGGGGGTTTTTTAATGGTAGTTGTTGACATTATTTTTCAGGTCAAGGTCAATATCCGACAACAAGCCGCTGCCGTGGTTTAGATAATTGTCAATACAGTCGACTATAGTAGAGCAAAAATGAAATTAAGATCTCAAAAAAGAGCGCATCCTTTTCTTGTGATGCGCTCTTATCAAACCAAACTATATTTGAAACAGGTTATCTTGATATCTCTAATACATAAGCATATTCGCAGGGTTTTTCAGCAGGCATCTCAACTCGTAAACCATTTTCATCCTGGGACCAGTCCAATGTGGTTTCACTCCCTAACATGCGGACTTCCTTTACTGACCCTTCATTTGAATTTAATGATCCTATCATACTAGATCCAGCGGAGGGCCAATCCAATAATATAGCATACAGCTTATCATTTTTGGTTGTAAATCTGATATCCTCGGCAGTAAATCCCTTGTCTCCCTTTTTTTCCGACATATATCCTTCTGACACCACGGTCGGGCCTTCTCCGAAAGTTTTCCAGTATTTGGTATCGTAAATTGCTTCACCATTAATATCCAACCAATTTCCAATTTGAAGGAGTATTTCTTTTTGGTCTTCGGGGATTGTTCCATCAGCTTTAGGACCTACATTTAAAAGCATGCAACCATTCTTACTGACTATATCTACTAAATCGTCTACCAAGGTGTTGGCATCTTTTGAGATCCAGTTGGTAACATGACTCCAAGAGTTTTTCCCTATTGAAGTATCAGTCTGCCAGGGTAATTTGCGAGTATCTGACATCTTGCCACGTTCTAGGTCGTGAACAAAAGTGCCTTCCGGGAAAGACTCTCGGCGAAAATTTTTGTTTTGAAGTACAACCTCTTTATTCCATTCAATCCCGCGGTTGTAATAATGGGCGGCGACCTTTGGGTGATAGTCGTCAAATGCGTTCTGATCCCAGAAAAAGTCAAACCATAAAATATCTGGCTGATAGTTATCAATGATATCAGTTACTCTGTTCCACCACAGCGTTTTGAATTCATCCGATACCGGTTCGTCTAAGGCTGGACCTTTGGCGCTATATAGATCGGCATATTCAGGATCCATGGTATCAAACTGGGGTTTTTTGTTATAGAATGCCCAATTAAAGGCATAATGCGTTGAGGCCCCCATCTTTAAACCGGCCTGGTGCCCTGCATCGAACAATTCCTTTAGTACATCTCTTTTGGGACCCATATTCACCGAGTTCCATTTCGTAACTTGCGAATTGTACATAGCAAAGCCATCGTGATGTTCGGCCACCGGAACCACATAACGAGCGCCGGCTTTTTTAAAAAGACTAATCCACTCATCAGCATTAAACTTCTCGCTCTTAAACATTGGTATAAAATCCTTGTAACCGAAGGTCTTTTGATCTCCCCATGTTTCTTTATGATGTAGATAAACGGGATTGGGACCCTCGTTCCCCAGATCTAACTGTGCTGTAAAGGTGGCAGTATCCATATACATCAGCCTGGGGTACCATTCACTTCCAAAGGCAGGTACAGTGTATGGGCCCCAATGAATGAATATTCCAAACTTGGCATCATTAAACCATTGCGGTATTTCATATTTGCCCAAAGACTCCCAGTTGGGTTCGAATTTAGGTTCCTCAGAAAGCGATGCCTCAGACATGGTTTTTTCTTTCTCAGGGCCACAGGTGGCAAACAAGATCAAGGTGCCTAATAACAGGAGAGAATATC
>JBPCUG010000259.1:0-4737 GCA_051011275.1 Cyclobacteriaceae bacterium
ATATACCGACATTTACCAATTTTTGCCGACTAGATCTTTAAAAAGATAATGGCTCCCTCATGTTGTTTTAGCCGATCAATCAGGGAATATCACTCCAGTGGGTATTTTTACTTTGGTCATTTTCATACTTAGCACTGGGGTCGCGATCTTTTGCCCAACTTCCTCAGTTAAACTTCCAGAGAGGAAATGGGCCACGCCCTTACGACCATGGGTAGTCATGGTGATCAGGTCGATCCTATTGTCTTGGCAGAATTGGTCAATGCCTTCCTCTATAGTTCGGTCATTAATTATATTAATGCTGTAATCTTTCAAAGCGAAAGACTTAGAGAAATCCCCCATAAGCCGTTTGGTATAATAGCTAGGCTCAAAAGAATCGGCGGTGATCACTTTTAACAAATGTAACTTAGCTTCAAACAACTCTATAAATTGATAGATCGCGGGGAACGAGATTGCCACTTCATCATAGAAATTGGAGGCAAAAACGATATTTTTAATGCCGGAAATATCTATAGGATCCTTGATGGTTAAAACCGGCACCTCAGCTAGCTGAACTATCTTCTCCGTGTTGGACCCCATGATAAATTTGTCAAAACCGGAAAGGCCGTGGGTGCCCATAACAATCATGTCCACGCCCTGTTCTTTCACTACATTAAGTATGGTTTTGTATACCTTGCCTAGCTGGATGGAGGTTTCATGTCTAATTCCCTGCAAATACGGTTCCGACTGCAAAGCTTCCATTTTTTCCTCCGCTATCTTGGCAGCGATCTGCTCCACGTTCACACTTTGATAATCTTCCTCCAGTTGGAAGCTACCATAACCTGGTACATCAGTAACGTGCAATACCAGTACCTCTGCGTCCAATTTTTTGGCTAGAGAGGCAGCCGTCTTTGCAGCAGCGTTGGCGCTTTTGGAAAAATCGGTAGGCACTAAAATTTTATTGATTAGATCACTCATAGTTGCTTTTTTAAGATTTAATAGGATGCATAATATCTTTTAGTTCTGCAGGGAATTCAGAAATCACATCTTGCAATTCACCATCCGAAATATATTTTCGCAGCTTAGCTACTACGGTTCTGAAAATGAAGATTGCTAGTTCCTCATTGACAAAATCATCAGGGTCCAATAAATGCTCCGAATCGATTAGCGCTTCCCGTAAGCCGGCTTTGGTTTTAAATTTGAGTGGCTTATCCTGGTATTTCCAATTATCTACATAAAGGGCTTTTAAGAAAGTGGGCAATTGCGCCATAAATTGAAATGACTCCTGTATGATAATCCGGTCTCTAATGGTGTGAAGCACAGCCTTTAAAACCCGCAATGTTTTATCGGTATTCTGAGGATGGCCCAATGCCTCAGCCAGTTCTTCTACAAATTGCTGGGCCTCCAACGCATATTCTTTGAATTTTAATGACATTTATTAAGGTTTTTATACTTGAGTTATTGTTTTGCTTATAGTATCTAAATTTGCCAGCAACTAAAATGATATTGGTTAGTCAGGAAATTGACTTTAATCAACTCTTCTTCCGGCATCAAAACCTAAGGCAATACCGCAACCATGTGCCTAACCTCTTCCTCACCCATATATCTGCCAATCACTCTAAAAACGGCATAGATGGCCTGCTGAGCTTCATCATGAGTGGTGAAATCCTGAATAGATGAATCCTTGTCTACTTTCCTGGCTTCACTGATCAAATCATCCAAATCTTGTATCGGCTCAGGTTGATGCCGGGGAAGAGACCAATGATCTACATATACCGCCTTAAGACTAAATGGCAAAGCATCCAGAAATTCCAAAGACTTTTCAAGGGTATATCGGTTGCGCAAGGCATAAAGGACTGATTTCAAAGTACGGCCGGCTCGGTCTGTGTTCCCTGGGCTACCCAGTTCCTCAGCTAAGGTCTGCAATATCTGCTGGCCTTCTTGGCTATATTTTTCAAAATACATATTTAATAGTTTTATGGATAGTTGATTTATTTCGTTCTAAATATTATTTGATCTTGAGCCTAGTGAAGATATTTCTTAAACCAACCGGCAGCCAGGTCCGCCACTTCCTCTAGTTTTCCAGGTTCCTCAAATAAATGAGAGGCTCCGGCAATGATCTTGAGTTCTTTTTTACCAGTCAGTTTATCATAAGCCTGTTGATTAAGTGTGATCACTTGATCATCCAAACTACCCACAATCAATAAAGTCGGAGCGGTAACCTGGTACAGTACCTCCAAGGACAGATCCGGTCTGCCACCTCTTGAAACCACAGCTTTTATCCGGTGTTCTAATCCAGCCGCTGCGCTTAAAGCTGAAGCAGCACCTGTGCTTGCCCCGAAGTAGCCAAAGGGCAAGTTTTGTACTTGCGGCTGTGTTTCAATCCATTCGGTAACTGCTACAAGTCTTTCAGTTAGGAGATCAATATTAAACCGTCTTTCGTACTCTTCATCTTCCTTTTCAGTGAGCAAATCGAATAGTAATGTCCCCATCTGCTGATTGCGTATCACTTCAGCCACATAGTTATTTCTTGGGCTCAAACGACTACTGCCGCTGCCATGAGAAAATATAACCAAACCTGATGCCTGATAAGGAATATTTAAATTCCCCGTGAGCTCCGCAGACAATGCCGGTATTTTAATCAGTTCATCTACCATAACCCTTTCTTTTTTGTTTTTCACAACTGTTTTTCTTTTCCTGCCTTAGCTCTCTCTAAAAGAGCTACCGCCTCATCGTCCGAAACAGATTCGAAATTTTCATAGAACTGACCTACCGCACCAAACCCTTCAGGTGTTTGCAAACAAATCATTTCATCAACCTTACCTTTCATGTAGTCAATAGTGCTAGGCGGTGCTACAGGTACTGCGATTACTACTTTGAGGGGCTCTTGAGCTTTTACCAGTTCAATGGTAGCCAACATAGTATTTCCAGTTGCAATACCATCATCTGTCACAATTACAATTTTACTACGCAGGTCAATCGGTGAACGGTCCCTTCGGTAGAGTTGATATCTTTCACATAGCGCTTCTCTTAATCTCGCTGTTTCTGCCTCGATATATTCAGGAGCAACTTCTTCCCCAATAATCCTTCCTTCTAAGCTGACAGACCCAATGGCATATTCTTTGTTTGAAGGGTGGCCTATCTTTTTAGTCAGCGCAATATCCAGAGGAAAATCCAAATATCTTGCCAGTACATATCCAACGGGCAAACCTCCGCGAGGAATAGCAACCACCACCCCATCTTTTCCTCGGTATTTCCTTAATTTCTCGGCCAATAAAAATGCCGCCTCACTTCTGTCCTTATATATCATTTTCACTCTCAATTCATACCAAAAGCGTAATAGTAGGTTCCTTCACGGCCTGGATAAACGCCCTCTAACATCACGCCTCCTTCCTTTTTTTCCATCATTTCTTTTAATTGAGTTACGGACCTGATGGGTTCATCATCCACTTTAGTGATTACGAAGCCCTCCTTGATATCAGTGTTGTTCTTAAGCTTTCCGGAGTGTATTTTTCCTACTTGCACGCCATTTTCTATACCTAGATCTTCTTTTTGTAACGAGGACAAATCAGTGAATTCAGCACCGAGGACATCAATAATATCTTTGTTCTCTTTCATCACCGCGGCCGTGCTACCGGAAATATTCTTCAAAGTGGCATTAAGGTGCTTTTTCTTGCCGTCTCTAAGCAGAGTGATTTTCACTTGGTCGCCCGGACGATGCGTGCCGATTTTGGCCTGCAACTGGGAAACATTTTTAATTGGATGATCACCGATCATGATAATAATATCATTAGGATGGATCCCAGCCTGCATCCCAGCACCATTTTCTACCAAACTGTCTACTAGTACCCCTTCTACATCGTTGAGTTTAAGGTCTTTGATCAGCTGGCCATCTAGATTTCTAATAATCACGCCTAGGTAGGCCCGTTGTACTACTCCATATTTCAGCAAATCATCAACCACTTTTTTTACGATGTTTGAAGGGATGGCAAAGGAATATCCGGCATAGACTCCGGTGGGTGAGGCAATAGCAGTATTAATTCCAATCAAAGCACCTTGCGTATTTACCAAAGCGCCTCCGCTGTTGCCTCGATTTACTGCCGCATCTGTTTGAATAAATGATTCAATTGCAGCTTGATCCTGGAGGATGTTTATATTTCTAGCCTTGGCACTGATTATACCAGCGGTTACTGTAGAAGATAAATTGTAAAACGGATTACCAACTGCTAATACCCATTCACCAACCTCAGATTGGTCAGAATTGGCAAATCCTAAAAAGGGCAATTCGCTTTCCTCTATTTTCAATAAAGCCAGATCAGTAAGCGGGTCTGTTCCTATTACCTTACCTACATAAGATCTTTGATCATGCAGTACAACTTCTATTTCTTCAGCTCGGTCAATTACATGGTTGTTGGTAACAATATACCCCTCCTGATCAATGATAACCCCGGAACCTGAAGCCTCAGCAAATCTTTGTGTTTCCTGATCCCTTGGCACACCAAAGAAGCGCTCCCAAAAATCATCATCAAAGAAATCTCGAAAAGGATCGGGCGCTCGATACTGGCTGCGGCCCACCTTTATTCTTGATTTGATATGAACCACAGCTGGTGCTGAAACCTTAGCGGCTCGGACAAAATCAGCGGGCGTGCTGGAAATGTTCTCGACAGATTCAACTAGGCTTACCGTGGCATTCTTACTTTCCAGGGTTCTATCCTTTCCATTGCCCAGCGTGTTTAAGATACTGAATATAACTACCAACAC
>JBPCUG010000260.1:0-7848 GCA_051011275.1 Cyclobacteriaceae bacterium
GATGGAAAGATCACCGGAATGGGTAGGCGATAATATTAAATGGTTTAGTGACAGGCTTGAGATACAAAAGAACAATGGCCCAAAAATCTGGGCAATTGTACAGGCTCATAATGATCCCCATGTCATAACAAGCGATGAATTTGAAACCGTCTTAAGAGGAGGGCTCTCCGGTAAGGCTAGCGGAGTGATGATGTTTACCTCTAATGCTGTAGCGGAAGACAAGGGAAAAATAGCAGTCATGAAGAAGGTTTACACCTCGCCCAGCGAATAAATTTTCCCGTAAGACTTATTTCGGAAAAGGTGGTTGTAATTAGGGTATTCTCGGCAAACTTTGATGTTCTAAAGAATTAAGGCCATCTTTAATATCGCATGAAATATAATAAGCTCTCAAAATTGATTTTAGTAGGGTTAATATGGACCACTGGCTGTTCCAATGAGGATCCTGACCTGGGTATCGGACCTATTGGGCCAGCCCCCAAAAGCTCCAATATTTGCAAAGTACAAGAGATGGAATTTCGAAATGGGACCGATCAGATTACCAGTATTCGAGAGTTTAATTACAATATCAATCGTAAGAACCGTCTCGAATCTCTTACTATTGTGGAAGGACTTGATCAAGTTCCCTTGGCCTTTAGGTTTGAGTTCCACTATAATGAGGAAGAATCAATTATACCTAGCTCAATTGATGAAGTTTTCGGGGGAGACATACAAACAAGTATCGAATTTAGATTTTCTGATGATGGCAATCTCTCCGAATTTATTCAATATCAGGTATCCACACCATCTGTCGCCCCGGAGTCACATGTATTTTTTTATGAACCATCTGCATTAGCTAACGATTCCATTAATACCAGAATTATCGTTTTCGATATTGAAAGACTAACCAGAAATTGGATCGATATATTTCCGGCAATCTTTACTGCTGGTGGTCAGAGGATAACCCGATTCGAAAAGGTTAACTTTAGAGGCGACTTGCTGGAGTTTTGTGATTTTAGTTATGATGATCTGGGATTTCTAGAGAAAATAGAGTGCAGAACCTCCTTTGGTATACTCAGTGAAGTATGGGATTTTAGCTACCAGCAAGATCGTTTGACTTCCGCATTTCAACAGCTGCCTAATTTTCGTGCCATGACTGATTATGAGTACGATAATAAAGGTAAACCTCTATCTGTTGTTTCAACTACTGATGGATTCTTCAATTGGGATGCTAGGTACTTTTACCTTTGTAACTAATACAAAGTATTGTGCTTAAGGTCTTGTGTTATTGGGTCCAATTGTAACACCTTTCGCTAAATCAGTTCAGAAGGCGTCTTGTAGATTTGGTATCATGGTACTTGTAGCACAAGTGATCCTACTGAACACCTGCTCCAGGGGAGTGTTTATCCTTCTAATTCAAGTTTTATTTCCTCCCGGAGCGCATTAATGCTTTGTTCAACCTTATCGTAAAAATGCATAACAAATTTTCGGTTGAATTGAATCTTTAGAAGGTGGCTCAAAAGAATATCTTTCCCTTCTTCTGAAATATCAATCGGGCTTTTAATTTCTGTTATGTTGCCCTTTTTATCAAAGATGAAATTAGGTGCCAAAATGTGGCTTAGTTCCTGGTAATAATTTTTGTGAAATTGTGCCTCTTCATAACCTTCTTCTAATTTCTTAAGAGTATAAAAGTCATATTCGTAAAGTGAAATGATCTTGAATCTCAATGAATCGTCCCCAATGAATTCCAATCCTTTAGATTTCAATGTTTCATAACCGGAGGCATTTTGAAGAGAGGTAAAGTCCCTGGTCAAACTTATATAGTATAATTGCAAAGAATCTTGATCAACCTCTTCGCCTTGAATTATTCTTCTCCAATATTTACAAGCGGAAATCCCTAACTGATGCCCTTGAGCATTTATTTTAATATCCTCAATATCTTTTTTTAGACCATTTGAAATTTCAGCTAATATTTTACTTTCTGCTTTATCGTCTCTTTTGTTTTCATTCCAATTGTTTAAAGCAAAAGCAGAAACTACTGCTATAAATATTGATAAAAATTCTATTCCATATTTCTTCCAGGTTTTTATCTCCATCATTCTTTATTTGGCAATTATCGTATAATAATTCATAGTAAACATTCTAATCCATTATGGTGAATAAACCTATTCCGGCAGTTCCACCCAGTGTTTTTGTTGATAAGCCTTCAGGTCTTCAATACCTGCTTCCTGGAGTCGAGCGGCAAAATTAGGCGTGGCACTCAAGTCAAATGCAATTTTACCAGCTTTCCCGACCATCATATCAGAGATGGCAAACGGACCCATGTATTGACTATCAAAAAACCTGGCAATACTGTCTGCTTTGGCTTGCTCGCCTAAAGCACTGTAAAGGTAAGTTGTGAAATACTTTTCCCTGGGAGCATTGAATTGGAGAAGTGATGATTCGTCAATGGAGTCCAATTCTCCTACCAGGATTTCAGCATACATTCTAAGGAGATCCGATCTTATGAGACCCGATTGAGGAAATGTGCCGATGGAATTCAAGACCTCCTGAGATCTTCCCGGCGTGTTCAATAATTGTAATTGTAATCCTCGAAGACCAAATGGCGAGCTGTTTCCCGTTTCTTTTCCTATTTTTTCGAACCACAGCAGGGCGCTATCCACTCGGTTTTGAGCCATCAAAAAAATAAAAATTTCCATGCCGACTCTTGGACTTAAAGGGTTATTCGCAAGAGTGAGCTCATGCATCTTTAAGCCAAGATCCGGCCTGTCCAGGCTAAGAATTAATCCTTTTGTCCATCCACCACCAAAATGGCTCAGAGTTTTCAGATATTCATTACCACTTTCCAATTCATCAAACAAATCAGGGACCTTACTCCAATCATCTGAAACTGAAGCGTACTCTAATTCATAGAATAGTGTCTCGGTTCTTCGCTTGGAATTGGCCCGAGCAGCATTAAGGTCTTCTCGAACCCTGTTCCCGGCATCTTGCAGCGTTAACGTATCAGGCCACATGTCCGGTGGAAAGTGGATTAATAAATGACCATAAAGATCCTGATGCCGATAATGCGGGGCTGCAAACTCAGGGTCCAGATGCATAGCTTGCTCATAGTGTCGGTTGGCAATTACTAAAGAAGAACTTAAATTCTCAAGATCACCCCCCGAATGTGCTTTATCAAAATAAGCATTACCTTTCAAATAGGCTTCATATGCATCAGCATTTCTGGTTCCAATGGCAAACATCTCTTCCCTCCTTTCATCATCGAGGTAAATATCGAGGGTTGCCGCAATGTTCTCGGCAATATTCTCTTGTATTGTAAATATATCTCCAAACTCACGGTCATAGGTCTGAGACCAGATATGATCATCGGTTTCGGGATTTATTAACTGCGCTGTGATTCTTAGGGTGTTGCCGGATTTTCTAACTGATCCTTCTACCAGGTAACCAACTCCAAGGGAATCTGCAATTTCCTGCACTCGAAAGCCCTTCCCTTTAAAAGCAAACGACGAGGTGCGCGCAGTGACCCTGAGTTCAGGAATTTGAGCCAGGCTGTTTAGCAACTCCTCTGTAAGACCGTCTGAGAACCATCCCTGGTCTTGGCTGGGGGAGAAATCAAGGAATGGCAAAACCGCAATGGACTTGGCTTGAATGCGGGCTTCCACATCGGGTCCTTTATCGGTAGAGATTGTCATGCGATGTGAGTACACATACAAAGCGACAATTATCAAGGCCATTCCAGCAAGAATAAAGTTATTAGTCAGGGGTTTTTTTTGAGCTAAATTGTATGGATTTTTCCAAGACTGCTCACTGGTGGTTCGCACAAACCCCTCAGGACTTCGCTCGTAATTCCAGGCCAGGTATATTGCTACTGGGAAGCCGATCAAAAGGAGGATGATTAATCCAGTTGTGGTCGATTCTGGAAGATCTATCATTGACTTTGCATACGGGATCACCATGATCAGAAGCAACGAGAGCATCGCATAAAAGGCTCCCACCCTGATCACACCACGCCGCTGCACTTCCGCCCAGAGTCCCCCGGATAGTTGCTCTTTATGGTCTCTAATTTCTGGAGGGGGGGTTGTTTTTGGATCAGCGGATTTGGCCTTTAATTTTCCGCCTAACTGCGCTCGTTCAGGTACCTGGAAGCCCTCATTGGCCAGAGCAAACACCTCGATAGGCTCCTCTACATTCTTAAATTCAAAACTGCCCAAAGAAGCAAGGTGAAACTCCGCTTTGTTTTTAATCTGATCGCGGATGGATTTGGACATCAAGACTGCTCCGGGAATACTCATTGATTCCACCCGTGAAGCTAAATTTACACCATCGCCAAATACATTGTTATTTTGGAAAATTACTTCACCCAAGTGTATGCCAATACGTACGGGTATCTTCAAAGTATTTTTAAATTCCTTTTGCATGGCCATAGCGCACCTGACACATTGTGTGGAGCTATCAAAAGAAAGGACACAGCCATCACCAAAGTACTGTATAATATGGCCTTGATGTGCCGAGGAATGATCTTCGAGGACCTTTTTGAATTGATTGAGTAATTTTAATGCCGCGACTTCGTCCCTTTGCATGATGGCGGTATACCCCACAATGTCGGTAAACATAATAGCCGCAAGCTGGCGTGATCGGGACATTAAAAATTAAAGTGATGGGTTACGAGTTTCAAAATACGAAAAAAAGTTATCATAAAGTTCGTAATTTTTCCATTGTCCCTCGTAATTCTGATTTTCCCAATGTCCGCTTTGGGTTGAAAACAGACATTCCAAAGGCTAACTCGCGACCCTATCATAGTCTTGCTTTTTGAGAAAGATCTTAAATGGGATTTATTTGCAAACTGAGACTGGTTCCGGGTTCTTTGTTCCAAGTTGCTTGTTGCTCGTTGCTTTCGCCTCCCTCCACATACACGCTGACACTCACATGCTGTTCGGCCCTTCGGAACACTTGCGCCATATGTGGGGTTGTAGCTTTTAAAAGTGAAGGCCTTTTTTATATATTACTTGCCACGATTCCTGTATATTCAAAGAAAAGATGTCCTCTCAACGTAAACTTGCAGCCATTATGTTTACCGATATGGTGGGATACACGCGTCTCATGCAAAAAGACGAACATCATGCCACATCGTTAAGAGACCGTCATAGGGCTGTCTTGGAAAAAGAGATCTATGATCATGAAGGAGAGATCCTTCAGTACTATGGCGACGGGACGCTTTGTATTTTTCCCAGTTCAATATCGGCGGTCAAATGCGCTCTAAGGATACAGGACCAACTACTGCAAGAACCCCCAGTTCCACTTAGGATTGGTTTGCATTCCGGGGATATTGTACATGATGAAGAAGGGATCTACGGAGACGGGGTGAATATTGCCTCTCGCATCGAGTCCTTGTCCATTGCTGGTTCAGTCCTATTTTCAGGTAAAATAATGGATGATATCAAAAACCAAAAGGACCTAGAGGTTGAATCGTTGGGCAGGTTTTCTCTTAAAAATGTTGAGGCGCCGATCGAAATATTTGCACTTACCAACAGCCCTCTCAATATTCCAGATGCGGAAAATATGGTGGGAAAAGGTGAGAAGATAAAAAAAAGCCTGGCCGTCTTGCCTTTCGTTAATATGAGTACCGATCCGGAAAATGAATATTTTTCCGATGGGATTACTGAGGAGATCCTAAACGCTTTAACCAGAGTAAATGAGATCAGGGTAACGGCTCGTACTTCCTCTTTTGCCTTTAAAAATAAAAATCTGGACATAAGAGAGGTTGCCCATCAACTAAATGTTGATCATATATTAGAAGGAAGTGTGAGGAAATCAGGAAAGCGAGTGAGGATTGGTGCACAATTGATTTCTGCCAAGGATGGCTTCCATATTTGGTCTGAAAATTTTGACCGGGAACTAGAGGATATTTTCGCTGTTCAGGATGAAATCGCGCAAAACATAACTGCAAAATTGAGTGAGAGGTTGGTTGAAAAATCGTTGGTAAGGTCAACCACCCAAAACCTGGAAGCCTATAACCTCTATCTTAAAGGAAGTTTCCATTGGAAGAAATGGTCTCCTGAAGGAGTGAGAAAATCGATTGCTTTTTTTGAGAAAGCAATAGCATTGGAACCGGATTTTAGCCTTCCCCATAGTGGATTGGCTTCGGCCTATATTTTAATGGGCACTACTGGAAATATGGGAGGAGATGCTTTCGAAAAAGCCACTGCGGCAGCTGAAAAAGCTTTGGCGTTGGATGATCAGCATGATGGGGCCAATCTAGCCATGGGAATGATAAAATTTTTGTATGACAAGGACCAGAAGGCAGCCAAAAAGTATCTCACAAAAGCATTGAGCATTAATCCGGGAAGTGCAGAGGGACATCATTATTATGCTATGTATCATTGTAATGGTAGAGATTTTGAAAAAGCCTTAGTAGAAATTGAAAAAGCGCATCACCTCGATCCGCTGTCATTGATCATATTGGGAAGTTTTGCCCAGATCAGCTTCTTTGCCGGATATAACGAAAAAGCAGTTGAACGATACCATCAAGCACTTGAACTAGATCCCAATTTCCGCTCGGCCTGGGAGGGTATGGGATGGATATATGCCTTAGAAGAAAAGTATGAAAAGGCATTGGACGCTTTTACGAGATATCAATCGATGACGGGGTCAAGATTAAAAGGAATAACCGGATTGGGTTATACCCTGGCCAGGTCCGGACGGAGGGGTGAGGCGCATGAATGTTTAAAACTTCTTGAGGAACGAAAGCAGCTGGATAAAGACACTATTTTGGATTTGGACTTTGCCATGATCTATGCCGGATTGAAAGATTGGGATAAAGTATATCATCATTTGAAAGCAGCCGTGGAAGTTAAAATGGGGGGTCTGTTTCTGAACATTCACCCCATGTGGGAGGAAGTAAGGCAAAAGCAACGGTTTCGTGATCTTTTATCAAAACACGGATTATTAACTGCTTGATCTATTTCCATCGACCGCATCGGGAGACACTCTGTATCATTGTTCGAACCTAGTCAAATACGATTACGCACAGCGGGCCTAGCTTAAAAATCATTTTTGAGAAATCAAATTAAAAATGACCTACTATGGAAACTGAAAAATTCAAATTCGGCACGTTTTTTTGGAGAATCACTTCTTCCCACATGATTACCTATGTTGTCATGGGGATCATTGCAGCTAGCCTCCTCAATTACAAGGAAGTGTTTGACAGTTCTGAAACTCTCCGAGATTACAATTCTCCTTGGATCCCTGCGGGTCCAGGGCTCCAAGTGACCAGGGGGCTTATATTTTCATTGGCGCTTTGGTATTTTAAGGATTGCTTTCTTTACCAAAAGTACGGATGGCTCAAGCTTTGGGGATTGATTGTAGGATTATCCATTTTATCCACCGCGGCTGCGCCTCCCGGTTCGATTGAAGGTTTCATCTATACTACCATCCCAGTTGTTGATCAGATAAAAGGATATATCGAGCTGGTACCGCAAACAGGGCTATTCTCAGTCTTGGTTTTTTATTGGTATGAACGACCTAGAAAGGTCTGGAATATACTTTCAATAATACTTGTTTCTTTGATCATCTTGATGAGTCTTATGGGAGTATTGGCGGCAAGCGGGATAATCGATGTTCCCTAGGGAAGGGACTTGCTGAAACACAACAGACTGACCTGTATCTTCTGTTGGCCAAGTATCTATCGCAGTGTTAAGTCTTGATATATTGAGGCGTCACCTGTGCTTTGAGATCATTCAAAAAAATAGACATTGTTTTCACCTTGTCAAATTTGGAGCTGGTGGCTTCAGGATTTCATCCATTTTCTAAAAATAGGTGCTGTTTTTTGACTCACCAGAATTTGCATGTTTAAAGGATTTACCAACTCTATCT
>JBPCUG010000261.1:0-4637 GCA_051011275.1 Cyclobacteriaceae bacterium
TGCTCTCAAAGGGGTTTTTGATCACAAGCAAAGTGAAAAAATAGCGATACATTTCAACTACCAATGGACAATGAAAGATGAAACTGTTGTTTCCTTTGATGTAGCGGATATCTTAGAATTGGAGGGCGCTAAAATAAAAAAATTGACCATCATATATGACACCTACCATAGCAGATCCGCTTTTGAGAACTTGGTTGATTAATCCATGAATATACTTCCAAGCCCACATTAGAAGGTGCATCATAACCATTCCTATTCAAACTTTTCCGCTTAACATATTTTAACACCGGTTTAACAACTTGTTAACACTATTTTCTGTGGTTTTGCGTTAATTTTGAACAGCTTTGAAACTGATTACAGGAGATTACCAGCCAGACCTATGAAACAGTATCAAATAATAACCTTGATAGTGATCTGCCTCACCGTTTTTACGGTTTACCAGATCCAACGAGGTTTGCTTCAGCAAACCCATAATTTTTTGGTTGAGTCAATCGAGAAGTTACCCGAAAGTCCGAGTTTATTACCAGCCAGCAGTGATGGTACATTACCATCAGCTAACAAGGAATTATCAAAACCTACCGCAGCAAAAGAGCCGGCGGCTATAACTGAAGAAATCGAAAAGGTGAAAAAGAGCGCTGAAGCGAAGGTGAGCCAGACGAAGGATTGTCTCAAGGCTACTCCAGGAAATAAAGCTCAAGTGCAAAGCAATCCTTCCGAAACAAAAATCGAGAGCGGGGTTTTGGTAAAGGAGAGCAGTCCGGTTTCTGGTACGGGCTGTATGGGATTTATTCTTTACTAATTCTCAGCGATATCTAATCTAAAGGCTGGACTTTCCCACCAACCTTCTTTTACCATCAAGGTAAGGTAGGTTCTGGAACTAGCATTAACTTTTTCGGCACTCATAAATCTTTGAGTGTGCCTCAAGCCTGAGTTAACCGGTAATTTAAGATTTGGCTGGCTGGTATCTCTATACAAGGTTTGAGCAAATAGGTCTCTGCCGGTATAATCCTGACAAGAATTTCCCTGACATTTGAAAACAATAGTAAATCCGAGTTCCTCCAGCTTGCTTTCATAAGTTTCAAATATTTGTTTCACTTTACTTGCTTCAGGCCCCTTATACAATAGTGAGGTTACGTTTCCGCTGATTGTTTTGCTTTCGAAGAATTGTCCATTGGTGATCAAGCCCAAAGGAAGTATCATATTTCCTTGGTGAGGAGGTTGATAAGCCATAATTAAAGATCCCGGATATCTCTGTATTAAATGGTGGTCGGTAGACCCAGACACATCTCTGGGAGAGGCGTCATAGGTTACATACCCAAGGCTATCTCTTTCAACTTCCTGATTGATCACAACTACTGGTTTCGTGTCAACTATTACAGCATCCCTAGAAGGCGAACTTTGAAATCTGGCTGTGCTTACACGACAAGAAAGGTTGAAAATGAGTACAGAACCAAGGAGCAGTGAGAAGATTTTTTTGATACTCAATACTTTAGCAAACATGGATTAACGATTTCAGCCTTAAAATTTCGGAAAATTCAATAAAATTAGCAAATAGTATAATTAAATCTATGATTAATGCACATTTTATTTTTCTTGAAGAACACATTACCCCAGGTTAGCTAATTATTATCCGGTTGTTTATTTATCTTCTCATCGGCTGGATTGATCCCTTAGCTTTTCTATATTTACTAGCCTGAAGTCTAACCTAACCAATTTTGAAAATATGCCTACAGTAACATTAAAAGGAACTCCGGTACCAGTAAAAGGGGAATTGCCAGCAGTTGACTCTGCAGCGGAAAATTTCCGTTATGTAAAAGCAGATTTGAGTGAAGGAAGTTTATCTGATCTTGGGGACAATGTGAAAGTTATTCTTGCGGTGCCAAGTTTAGATACTGGTGTCTGTGCAATAGAGACCAAAAAATTCAATGAACAACTGGCAGAAAAATCAGGAGTTGAAGCAATAGTGATTTCCAAGGACCTCCCATTTGCGATGAATCGTTTTTGCGAGACCAATAATATTGAAAATGTAACTAGCGCCTCTGACTTTAGGTATAATGAATTTAGCCAAACCTATAATACTGAAATGACCGATGGTCCCCTTAAAGGCCTTTCCTCACGGGCAGTATTTGTAGTCGATCAAAACAATCGAATAAAATATACCGAACTTGTCCCCGAAATCACGCAAGAGCCTGACTATGATGCAGCTATACAAGCGGTTGATAGGCTGCTGTAGATTTATTGAAGAACAAAAGAAAAGGGAGCATCCTTCACATGCTCCCTTTCACAAAATAATCCGAAGAGGATTCTACTAATTAATCGTTGATGAGGTAAAGAGCGGAGCCGTCATCTTTGATGATCAGATCGCTTCTGTCAATCATGGTCTGTTCCTCAGACTCCATATCTTTTAAATTCCCTTTATATATCAAGTCAAGGTCCTTATTGTAAATCTCCACCACAAAAGTTTCTGTCTGAATGTGGTCGTAGATTTGACCAAGTGACTCATTGTTCCATGGTCCTTCAACCATCGGATAGGGTAGGTTATTGGCGTTTACGCTGGTACTTACGCTAGCAATAATTGCAACGATGACTCCTACAATTAGTATGAGATTTTTTGATTTATTTTTGCTGGTTGTTTTCATGACAATTATATGTTCATTGCGTCAATTACTGAGTAGCCAAATGGTGTGCCAAAGTTGTAATACTCTTGCTATCAAACTGTTGCGTAATTGACATTCAATCTAGAGTGATCGGAATTGTACATTTATGAACACTAGACGCACAAATTCGAACGATCAGGGAGGGAGCAGGGTGCTAGATAAAAGATAAATCATTAAATTTGGCCTCATTTAATTCGATACTGCGCTGAGAAGTTTTACCGGATTATTCTACTTACTGCTACTACAATTTTATACTTCGCATGCCGTTTGTGGTCAATCCTTTTCCGCTGCGCCGGAGTTGGGAATTGCCCGTGCAAATGGCCCGATAGTATTGGATGGAGTATTGGCCGAGGAGTCCTGGTCAAGAGCTGATGTAGCAAAAGATTTTCATCAATATTTTCCATCTGATACGGCTCAGGCTCTTGGTCAGAGTGAGGTTCGGATGACCTATGATGATCAGTTTCTTTATGTGGCCACCAAGTGCTATGGTGAACCTGGAAGAAAATATCTGGTAACATCTTTGCGACGAGACTATCGCGGGTCGGGCAATGATGGTATCTCTCTCATCTTCGACCCTTTTCAAGATCAGAACAATGCTTTTTTCTTTGGCCTCACTCCTTATGGCGTACAAAGGGAAGCACTAATTTCAAACGGTGGACGCCGTCGCGAAAGCTTCAGCCTATCCTGGGACAACAAATGGTACGCTGAAACGAAGATCTACGAAGATCACTGGATTGGTGAAATAGCTATTCCTTTCAAGACTTTGCGGTTTAAAGAGGGTAGCACCCAGTGGAGATTCAATTCATACCGATTGGATACTGATTACAATGAGCGATCCACCTGGTCACCAATTCCAAGGAACTTTAATATATTCTCTTTGGCCCATACCGGGATGCTCAATTGGGACCAACCGCTAAAGAAACCAGGTAGCAATATCTCGATAATACCATATATCGCTTCCGGAGTCTCTAAGGATCATCAGAATGAGGAAACAGCGCAGGGGGACTTTGATCTGGGGATGGATGCTAAGGTTGCACTTACCTCCTCATTAAATTTAGACCTTACTATCAATCCTGATTTTTCACAAGTGGAAGTTGACCGGCAGGTGACCAACCTTACAAGATTTGAGCTGCGCTTTCCGGAACGCCGTCAGTTTTTTCTAGAAAACTCAGATCTTTTTGCTGGGTTTGGGCATCCTATTATAAGACCCTTTTTCTCCAGACGAATTGGTTTGGCCTTCGATTCAGTTTCTGAATCAACTGTCGAGAACCCGATCAATTTTGGTATGCGACTCAGTGGTAATATCGATCAAAACTGGCGAGTGGGCTTATTGAATATGCAAACTGCAAAGGACAAAGACATTGATCTGAGAAGTTACAATTATACGGTTGCTGCTATACAGCGACGGGTATTTGATAGGTCAAATCTCTCAGCAATTTTTGTGAATCGTCAAACCTTTCAGAAAGAGGCCTCAGATGGTTCAGATGGATTCTCCACCTATAATAGAATGATTGGGTTGGATTACAATTTGGTTTCAAATGATAATCGATGGTCCGGTAAATTGTTTTATCATCGCTCTTTTGAAGATTTCGAAGACAACCAACAATTTGCAACCGGCGGATTTATTATTTACCAACGCCGGAACTATCGGGTATTGTGGTCACAGCAAGTTGTAGGAGAGAACTTCAATGTGGAAACAGGCTTTGTTCCAAGATTGGCCTTTCAAAACGGCTATCACCGAATGAATCCCGAAGCCTCCTATTTTTTCTATCCCAAGTCAGGATGGATCAATCAACACGGACCGGAATTGGAGTTTGAGTGGATTAGTGACCAAGAAAATGGTCGAACGGACCAAAGCCTATCATTGGCTTATGAGTTTAGATTTACAAATACCAGTCGTCTCACTTTATCAGTTAAGAGAGATTTCACATTCCTATTCTCGGATTTTGATCCCTCAAGAAATGATGGCGTTGAGCTACC
>JBPCUG010000262.1:0-5250 GCA_051011275.1 Cyclobacteriaceae bacterium
GGAAAAATGCTTTAAATTTTGGGTGGGGATGAATACCGACTGTGCCATCTGTATTCGAGTGTGCCCATTTAACAAAGATTACTCCAAGTGGTGGAACCGATTTGGGGTTAAGCTGGCAAATAGTCCGATAAGAAGGGTTATGTTATACTTGGATGATCTGCTTGGTTTTGGCAAACGACGGTCTCCCGGAAGTTGGTGGAGATATAAGGTCTGACTAAAACTTGTTGCCTTCTAATGTTTTCATTCCTATCTTATTTGCACTTAAACATTAAACGCTACCATGAAAAATTCCAGACGACAATTTGTAAAGCGCTCTTCCCTCGGTATCGCCGGTATCAGTTTGGCCTCGGCGCTTCCATTACAGGCTCTGGCTCCGAAACGCAAAGTTTGGGCCAGTGAAAAAGTGAACTTCGGTGTGATTGGCTGTAAGGGCATGGGCTGGAGCGATATGCGTTCCCATTTATTGATGGATGACGTTGACTGCATCGCACTATGTGACGTTGATCAAAGTGTATTAGATGAAAGAGCTAGCCAAGTGGAGGAGGCTAGAGGCACTAAGCCAAAAACCTATGGCGATTATCGCAAATTGCTAAGGAATAAAGATATTGACGCAGTGATCATTGGTACACCTGACCATTGGCATTGTCGTATGATGGTTGATGCTGTGGAAGCTGGAAAGCATGTATATGTTGAAAAGCCGATTGCCAATTCCATTGAGGAATGCAATATTATGCTGGCTGCAGCAAAGAAGCATGGAAAAATTGTCCAGGTAGGTCAGTGGCAAAGAAGTGGCGACCACTATCAAAGGGCTTTGGCCTATCTGAAGACCGGTGTTTTGGGTAATATTCGGCTGGTAAAGGTTTGGGCCTATCAAGGATGGATGAAACCAGTGCCTGTGCTACCTGACAGTGCACCTCCAGGAGGTGTTGATTACAAAATGTGGCTCGGCCCTGCTCCTGAACGACCCTTTAATAAAAACAGATTTCATTTTAATTTTCGATGGTTCTGGGATTACGCTGGAGGTTTGATGACAGATTGGGGAGTCCATGAGATTGACATAGCCCTGTATTTTATGGGTGCATTAGCACCTAAATCAGTAATGGCCTCCGGAGGGAAGCTTGCTTACCCCGACGATGCTTCAGAGACTCCCGATACATTGCAAACCGTATTTGAATATGATGGTTTCAACATGCTTTGGGAACATGCCACTGGCATTGACAACGGTAACTACGGTAAAACAGAAGGGATAGCATTTATTGGAAATCACGGGACCTTAGTGGTTAATCGTCAAGGTTGGGAAGTGATCCCTGAAACCGAAAGAAAAGATGGGATGGTGAAGTACGAAGTGGAAGCGATGCCCCATCAGGATAGGTCATCTCGATACCTGGATGTGCATACCAAAAATTTTGTGGACGCTGTAAAAAATAACGATGCTTCTCTGCTAAACTGTGGTATCGAAACAGGTGCTATTGCCGCTATCAATGCCCACATGGGTAATGTTGCTTATAAGACCGGCCAGAAAGTTTATTGGGACGCCGCAGTAGGGAATTTCAAGGATAACAAAGCGGCTAATGAGTTAGTTAAAGCTCACTACCACAATGGCTGGAAAATTCCAAAGGTCTAGGGAAATATTAAGGTTCCTAATTTGTTCGCAACCGGATGAAAAAATCTAAGCTTCCATTATACACTTTTTTAGCTGTTTTTTTGGCTATTTTATTAGTAGGAGTGTTTGCCTTGCCGGTATTTCTTAATATCCTTCAAACCAATTACTTCAAACTTCAAGCTGAGGCCAATTATAGGCAGGCCAAGTCGATGGCCGAGTTTGTAAAAAGCCGCCTGGCACAAGGAACACCTAAAGACCAAGTTTTGGAGGAGTTTCAAGCTACGCTGGCCGGCACCGAAATGGATAAGGGGTTTGTTTGTATTATAGATCAAGGTACTACTAATTACCTGTGTCATCCCATGGTCAGCACTCTGGGAATGTCGGTAGCACTAAAGAATGCTTTGTATGATGCCAATTATGACGACTCTGATTTGATCAAATGGGAGGAAGAAGTAGTAAATGGCAAAAGTGGAGGAGGACTATTACATTATGCCAATGATATGCCTAGCGAAGTAGTTTATTTTCATGCTATTCCGGAAGTTAATTGGACCATTTCCTCACATGAGAATGCAGAACTGGTCAGAGCGGAAGTCGACAAAATCAAATCTTACTTAACTATCGGATCCATAATTTTCGGCTTAATGTTAGCGTTTCCTATTTCATGGGCTGTGCGAAGAGTGGGTAGGGGCTATGAAAGCCAGATCGAAAAGCAAAATGTTCTGCTGGATGAGGAAAGAGTAAAGTCGGATCGGCTGTTGGAGAACATTTTGCCTCCTGCGATTGCCAACCGTATGAAGCAGCAAGAGGAGAAGATCGTTGACCATTTCTCCCAGGCTTCCGTATTGTTCTGTGATATAGTCAACTTCACCACCCTTTCGGCCAGAACTTCCCCTCAGGATCTTGTGACATTGCTGAACCGGGTTTTTTCTGAGTTTGATCGCTTGAGCAATACCTATGGAGTCGAAAAAGTTAAGACTATTGGTGATGCCTACATGGCCGTATGTGGTGTTCCCGAACCGGTTGTGGACCATGCTACTCCAATAGCAAAAATGGCTTTAAAGATGACCAATGTAGTACAGCAAATCGACCCTGAATTGAATATCCGCATTGGCTTGCATTGCGGTGAAGTAGTTGCAGGCGTGATCGGAACCAAAAAATTTAGTTATGACCTTTGGGGAGATACGGTCAATACCGCCTCCAGGCTGGAGTCCCATGGGGTCGAAGGAAAAATTCATTGTAGTGAGGCATTCTACGAGTTGCTCAAAGACAATTTTGAATTTCAAGACCGAGGAACAATTGAGATCAAAGGCAAAGGAGATCTCCATACCTACTTTCTTCTAAACCAAAAAAGCTAGACAATCGCTCTGCCATGCAAGCATCCAGCAATTCCATTGGAACCAACTAGTTAGCTTTTAATATCCCATAATCTTCTTTTTTATTTGCCATTTCTGCCTTATGTTTATCATCATTGGTACGAATATATTTAGGCTAAAATTTTATGAAAAGGAGAAAATTTGTTCAGTCCTCTTTGGTTGCAGCTTCTACAATGGCTGCAGGTACTGCCATAGCTCGCCCTCATGAGGATGACGAGAAAGAAATAATCGAGCTCAGGGAATATAATATGGGTTGGCCTGGGAAACTCAGCCAACTAGAAAGCTACTTCCAGGATGCCCTGATCCCAACAATGAACCGGCATGGAGTAAAGCGAGTAGGAGTATTTAGTGAGTTGGGTCAATCCGAACCTCGTAAAATATATCTCCTGTGTTCCTATCCTTCCTATCGAGCTTATGGTAAGATTAATGCTGGAATAAAAAAGGATGCAGAGTACCTAAAAGCAAGCGAGAGCTATCATCAACTTAAGGAAAAGGTATACGATCGTATCAGCACCCAGTTGATGCTCGCCTTTGACGTGATGCCGGCCATGAAAAAAGTGGAAGGTAGCAAACTTTTTGAATTAAGAACCTATGAGGGCTTAAATGAAGATGCCCTTCGACGTAAGATAAAGATGTTCAACAAGGAAGAGTTGCCTATTTTTCTTGATACGAACCTGCTGCCTATTTTCTTTGGCGAGGTAATCGCCGGTAAGTACGAACCGTGCCTCACTTATATGGTTGGTTATAAAAATATGGATGAACGCCAGGCCGCCTGGAAAGCATTTTTAGATCATCCTGAATGGAAACGGATTTCGGGGTTAGAAGAATATGCCAATACAGTTTCTAAGATCATTAAAGTGTTTTTGGAACCCATGCCTTACTCACAGATATAAACTTCAGTCGACTGTCCACCATCAAACAGTCCCGTAGCTCAAACAACCAGCCTGAAAGAGAACTAGAAACTAAGAACTAAAGAACCAAGAACCATTAATGCTATCTAATCTTGACGCCGTAAAGCTAAACTTCGATGTGGAGGCTTTGTGGCTGATGAACCTGTGCTTAGCCGTAGTGATGTTTTCCGTGGCTTTGGATCTCAAGCTAGGTCATTTTAAAAGTATTGCCAGGGCGCCCAGACCGGCGTTGGTTGGCATATTTTCGCAGTTTCTCCTACTACCTGCGCTCACTTTTCTGTTAATTCTTGCTATCAGGCCACATGCTAGCATTGCCATGGGAATGATGTTGGTTGCAGCTTGTCCTGGTGGTAATGTCTCGAACTTCATGACTTACCTTGCTAAAGGTAACGCGGCTCTTTCGGTGAGCCTAACCGCTTTCGCGACGGTGATCGCAATTATTATGACACCGATTAATCTAAAGTTTTGGGGCAGCCTTTATCCTCCGACTGCAGCAATTTTACAATCTGTGAGCCTTGATCCGATTGAAGTGCTAAAAGCTATAATATTGATCCTAGGGATCCCTTTAGTTTTGGGTATGATTTGTCAATATAGAAATCCTGTATTGGCTTCGATTTGGGCCAGGAAATTAAAACCTTTGTCCATTATACTTTTTGTAGGATTTATTGCTTTTGCCTTGGCCGGAAATTGGGACATATTCAAACAGGTAGTCCATTTGGTTATCTTCATTGTGTTCTTGCACAATGCGCTAGCACTTTTGAGCGGTTTTACTTTAGCCAAAATTTTCAAGTTGAATTTCCGGGACCAAAAATCACTGGCTATCGAGACCGGTATCCAGAATTCAGGATTGGGACTGCTGCTTATCTTTACCTTTTTTAATGGGTTGGGAGGAATGGCGGTCGTAGCAGCCTGGTGGGGTATCTGGCATGTTGTTTCAGGGCTTTCGATTGCTACCTATTGGTCATATAAGGCTTCACCCAGGCCAGCTTAGATGATTAAGTGCGGATGGTACTTTTTTGTTCGTGCTTGCGTTTGGCTGGGGTTGCGTTTCTACTTCAAAAAATTAGTAATTAAAGGTATTGAAAATATTCCCACAAAAGGACCGATCGTTTTTACTGCCAATCATCAGAATGCTTTCTTGGATGCTTTGATCCTAGCTACTACTACAATGCGGTTTACCCATTACCTGGTAAGAGCAGATGTGTTCAAATCTGCTTGGGCCAGATGGCTGCTATCCACATTGAATATGATGCCCGTCTATAGGATACGCGATGGGCGCTCTGCCTTGGACCTGAATGCAGAGATATTTGAGAAGTGCAATACGATATTAAGCAAGGGAGAAGCTCTTTTGATCTTTCCGGAA
>JBPCUG010000263.1:0-4367 GCA_051011275.1 Cyclobacteriaceae bacterium
GGTATAAACCAACCGCTACTGCTAACACCGGAATGCGGAAATCTGACCCTCGCTTTTCTTGTATCTTATCAAGGAGAATAATCAGCACTCCAATAGCCATGCCTATGTAGACCATCGTCCAAGGCAGGCCGCCGCCAAATACGCCTTCAGCCACACTTTGCATCAAAGTAGCTTGAGGAGCTGCCAATGCTCTGGGGTGCGCTTCGGAAACAGGGCCAAATCCATAGGCCGTATTCAACAGGTCCATTACGAAGGGAAGCACCAATGCCGCCGATATCACACCTATCATTTGCATGATCTGCTGTTTTTTAGGGGTGGCCCCCAAAATATGGCCAGCCTTTAGGTCCTGCATGTTATCCCCGGCAATTGCAGCGGCACAAGCCACTACCGAACCAATCAAAATAGCAGCAGCAGGCCCTTTCTCGGATCCGGAGCCCAATAAAGCAAGCAGGATCAATGCGGAAGTGAGTATTGTAGCAATGGTAACTCCGGAGATAGGATTATTGGAGCTGCCTACCAAACCAGCCATATAGCCCGCTACCGATGCGAACAAAAATCCGGCTACCACCATGAGTATGGCCATCATGCCAGATATAGAAACCTGCTCGATCTCCCTTAAGTAAATAATGAAAATGGGCACGATCAAAGCCCCAATACCTATCATTACCCAGGACATCGGGGTATCCATTTCAGTTCGTAATACTTTGATGCCAGCACTACTTTTTTTGAAAGCGTTGGTCCCTTCTTTAAAGGCCATGGTGATTGCATCTTTTAAACTAAGCAGTGCCCACAAGCCGCCTACCACCATAGCGCCGACACCCAAGAACCGGATCTGGCTGCTCCAAATGCCATTGCCTAAAGTAACTGCATCCAGTCCTTGGGGATTGCCATTAATGCCAACATATATCGGAATGGCGATCCACCAGCTTATTACGCCTCCAGCAAATACCAGCACGGCGATACGCAATCCCACTATGTAGCCAACAGCAATTAAAGCAGGGGATAGGTTAATACTAAAAGACAAATAGGCTTTTTCAGCCAAGTGGGTAGCTTTGGCAAAAACCCCTTGCCAGATCTGAAATCCGGACTCAATAAACTTAGTGGCTGCACCGACCAGGGCCCCAATGACCAAAAACTTTATCGCTTTTCCTCCCTCTTCTCCACTTTTCAAAACCTCCGAGGTAGCTACTCCTTCCGGGAACTTCAGCTTTTGTCTTACGATCAAAGCGGACCGGAGTGGTACGGTAAAGAATACACCTAATACACCTCCACATAAAGATATCAACATGGTTTCCAGATAGTTAAATCCGGACCAGTAACCCATTAATATAAGCGCTGGAAAAGTAAAGATAACCCCGGCCGCCAATGACTCTCCAGCTGATGCTGCGGTCTGAACAATATTGTTTTCCAGAATATTATGCTTCTTGAATAGTCTTAAAGCGGCCATAGAAATCACTGCAGCAGGGATGGATGCAGAGACAGTCAAGCCGGCAAACAATCCCAAATAGGCGTTTGCAGCGCATAGAACCATAGATAAAAAAGCTCCTAACATCATGGCCTTAATTGTAGTTTCGGGGAGCTTTATGTCAGCGCCAATATAAGGTTTGTGGTTATCCGCCATGGGTTTGATTTAAGTCTATAGATCCATTTGCTAACGGATCAATATAAGAATATTTTAGATTTTTGCAGGGCCTGAAAAGTCAAGTTCGTTAGACTTTCGAAGTTTCCGAAACTTCGGAAGTCTTGATCTCGATCTCAATAACTCCACTTCACCCTTAAGAAAACAAACTTGTTTGCCGCCTTGTATTGATCATTTACTTTGTCAAAAAATAACTGACTGATCAGGTCGAGATCGAGATTCTTTTTTAAAGAAAAACTCACATTAGGATTGACGAACATCGCGTTGCTACCAGGATAAAAGATCACCGCCATACCACCGGTAACAAGAGGATGGAATTGATAGCTGCTTTGAAGTAAGGTAGAGATCTTGTAGGGAGATAAACTTCTCACATTGAGGCGGCCTATTCGAGAAGTGAGAAATGCATTAGAGGGATTGCGCTCGCCGGCACTGTTAAGATAGAAAGCGCCGTGCAAATACAAGGAGCTTTCAAACGAATAATCTCCTGATAATGAAGCCAGAAAAGCTGGGTCAAGCATAGCACTTTCATAAGGGTGCAAGTAGGTTAGCTCTCCTTTAAATCCTGCATCACCGATATTACCGGCCCATCCCATTCCCAGGGCAAGATCTTCCCTGGCTTTGCCGGCCAGGAACTGGAAGTCATAGTCCCACTTGTTCACTTTCCATAAACCGGCGGTTGTAAGCTCATCAAAATTGTCTGATACATTGCTGGCTATTTCTACACTGGAGGCAAAGCCGGTGTATTTCTTGATACGGATGCCATCGCTCCCAGGACGCTCCTCATAGTCAAAATCGAAAAAAGAAAATGCATTGAAAAGGTCGTTGGGATTCCAAACCAGTGTTACACCCCAATTGATACGCTGCCGGCCTACTCTTACCTCCCAGTCCTTTTTTGTCCATTCTAAATAGGCTCTGTCGATCATAGAATGGATCACCCATGATTTCCTATCTAAAGGAACTACGGACAGATCCAGATAGTCATTATTCAGGTCAACTAACTGATCGTAAATTGATATGTTTTTGGCAAAGTCACCCCAAAAGATACGATTCCTTACTTCAACATACGCGGAAAGGTTGGAGGTAGGATACCATTTGAAGTTCAGCCGATGATGGATCTGGTTTTCGACCCAGGTGGAGTCAAGCCCGTCAATAATATTTACAGTGATCAGGTCTTTCACATAGCCATCAATTGACCACTTTCTTTCTTTTTTTTGAATGTCCTGACCAAAGACTAGGCCCCGGGAAAAAATGAGCAGTATGACGAGAAAGTAACGTCGATGGCAAGCCATTAGACACAAGGATCAAGCGTGATCAACCGGAGTTGCAATGGCTTCGTCCTTGGCAATCGCGCCGTCAACTAAAGTGATAATGCGATGCGCTCGATCGATCACCCTTTGATCGTGAGTGGAAAAGATGAAAGTCATATTTTCCTCATGGTTTAAGCGGGCCCTTGTATCTCGTAAGTTGGCGGCTGTTTTGGAATCCAGATTTGCGGTGGGTTCGTCAGCCAAAATAAAGCTAGGCTTTGAGGCCAAAGCACGGGCTACGGCCACCCTTTGTTGTTGCCCACCGGAAAGCTGAGCCGGCCGGTTGTTCATCTTGTCCAATAGATCCACTTCCTGTAATAACTCCTTAACCCTGCGGTTTCTTTCTTCTTTACTTTTCTTTTGTAACAGCATAACGAACTCTATATTCTCTTTGGCTGTCAACACCGGGATCAAATTGTAAGCCTGGAAAACAAATCCGATATGTTTTAGGCGAAAATCGATCAACGCACTCTTGTTCATTTGAGATATTTCCACACCATTGATCCAAACCTTACCTTCGGTGGGATGGTCCAAACCACCTATTAGATTAAGCAAGGTGGTCTTACCCGACCCCGAAGGTCCGACCAGAGCGGTAAACTCACCTTTCTGCACATTTAGATCAACGTTATTAACTGCGCGCACCGGTACTGCTCCTTGATCGTATACCTTTGATAGGTTTTCGGTATGAATGATGTACTCTGAATTATCCATGATTAAATTTTTCTTATAGCTGTTACCGGATTCAATCTTATAGCTGTGATGGCCGGGTAAATAGAAGCTAAAATTGCTGTGATCACTACCATGATCATGATCCTGAAGTAATATATGTTTTCCAGTTTGGGATAGATAAATGATTTAAATCCGTATGAGGCATATCCTTCCTGATATAAGCCGGAAAGATCCATTCCCACTTCACCTAAATAGCTATTAGTGAGATAGGCAAACAGCAAACCAAACGGAGTGGCAATCAAAACCAGGAAAGAAGTTTCCAAGGCAATCATGCCAAATAACCTAAGCCGGTTCATACCAATGGCCATGAGCATACCAATTTCCCTTACCCTTTCCAGAACGGACATTAGCATAGTATTTATGATGCCAAAAGACAAGGCTAGTAAAATGATGATCAGAAATATGATCATATATTGGTCAAACGAATCGATCATTAGTCCCAGCTCGGGCGAGAGGTCTTTCCATTGTTCCACTAGTAATGACGAATATTTGGCTGATAGTTCATTGGTAAACGCATCTAGGGTTTCCGGCTGATCCAATAATGTGGCAATCTCATGATATTGGCCAGGAATGCCTAGTAGTCCGGTCAGATCCTCGCCGCGGATAAACAGATGAAGGTCATCGTAACCGGAATTATAGGTTTTATAAAGCCCCATGATTCTAAAAGCGCCGGCCACAATGCTTCCTGCGGT
>JBPCUG010000264.1:0-2653 GCA_051011275.1 Cyclobacteriaceae bacterium
GTTGCACCCAATGGCAGCCACTCCTTGGTTAGAAAGTAACCCACTCCTAAAAGGATGATAGCCAAATTAATGTAGTTGCTATATTTCTTTTGCTTTTCTGCCCAATAAGGTTCAGTTAAATTATTGATCCCCAAAGCTATCAAAGTGATTCCGGCCCATGGGACAATGAAAATGGCTATGATCAATCCCAATACCAAAAGACCAATATTCCAAATTCGCCGTGTTTGCTTCTTACCCAATTTGAATGAAAAAAGCCAGTGGGCAAGAGTAGGAATAATGATCAATCCTACGACTAATGCAGCCAGTAAGGCAAATGTTTTAGTGAAAGCCAAGGGTCGGAAAAGTTTGCCTTCGGCAGCTTCCATGGCGAATACGGGTAAGAAACTAATTACCGTGGTTGCCAGAGCGGTCACCACTGCAGAGGCTACTTCTTTTGTGGCGCGAAAAATGATTTCTAGTTTTTCTTTGGCTGTTGCCAAAAGGTTTTCCGGCATCTCCATGTGGCGCACAATATTTTCGGTGAAGACCACACCAACGTCAACCATTACTCCAATGGCTATAGCAATGCCAGATAAAGCCACAACGTTCGCATCCACACCAAAATAGCGCATAACGATAAAAGTCATGAGGACGCCAATGGGCAACAAGCTGGAAATGAGGATAGATGCTCGTAAATTGAGAACCAGCACGATTACCACAATAATACTGATCAAGATCTCTAAGGTGAGCGCTTCTTCCAAGGTACCCAAGGTTTCCTTGATCAATCCCGTCCTATCATAGAAGGGTACAATGGTGACCTTGGAAACAGTGCCATCCTTTAAAGTCTTGCTGGGTAAGCCGGGAGCGATTTCAGCTATTTTTGCTTTTACCTGATTGATCACCTGCATAGGATTTGACCCGTAGCGAGCTACTACTACTGCTCCAACAGCCTCAGCGCCGCCTTTATCCAGCCCACCTCGTCGAGCAGCCGGCCCTAATTGCACCCGTGCAATATCCTTAATTCGAATCGGGATATTATCATTGACCGCTACCACGGAAGCTTCGAGGTCAGAAAGATCTTCAATATAACCTAAGCCACGGATCAAGTATTCGGCCCGGTTAAATTCTATGGTTCGAGCCCCAACATCCAGATTACTTTGTTGCACCGATTTCATGATCTGAGCCACATTTACATTGTAGCCCTTCATAGCTTCGGGGTCGATATCAATCTGATACTCTTTGACAAATCCACCAACAGACGCAACTTCGGAGACCCCCTTGGCTGATGCCAAAGCATAGCCAACATAAAAATCCTGTATCGAACGTAACTCTTGAGGATCCCAACCTCCAGATGGATTGCCATCGGGATCACGACCTTCTAACGTGTACCAATATATCTGGCCTAGGGCGGTAGCGTCAGGACCCAAGGCAGGCTGCACTCCTTCAGGAAGCATACCCGTGGGAAGCGAACTCAATTTTTCCAATACCCGGCTTCGGCTCCAGTAAAACTCTACATCTTCATCAAAGATGAGATAGATGCTTGAAAGGCCGAAAATAGAGTTACTGCGAATGGTTCGTACTCCGGGGATCCCTAACAAAGCTGTGGTCAATGGATAAGTGATCTGATCCTCAAGATCCTGTGGAGAGCGACCCATCCATTCGGTGAAAACAATTTGTTGGTTTTCGCCCAAGTCCGGAATGGCATCAACTGGTACCGGATCCCTTGGGAACCATGCTGATTGCCAGTTGAAGGGAGCGGTAGCAATACCCCATCCAACTAAAACCACTAGGATTAATGCGGTTACTAACTTGTTCTCCAGGAAAAACCTAATTATTTTATTTAGCATAACATTCGAAAACTGCTCTTAAACAAAACAGATTGAGATTGCCTATGACAATCTTATGGCCGAATGCCATTCACGACAACGACCAATAGCGATTCGAATGCGGTTATAAGAGGAGGGACTCCACTTGTAGATATATGGGAGGCCCGGTGAGGGTGAGAGGATTGAATTGTGCGTGACCGTGAGCACCTTGATCGACTTTATTGAGGGCTAGCTCGTAATAGGTGATCACATAAAGCAATGGAAGATCAATAGACTTTAATTGAAAGCTTTCCAACTGGTAGTCATCTTCTACCACGAAACTCTGGCTTTCTTCATGGCAACATCCTTCCGGCATGGCCATTTTGTCACTGCAAGTTTCCACCTGCTTATTAATCGCCGTTTTCAACAGCATATCACCACAATAGTGCTTGCTGATGGTCATTCCCATAGTAGAAACTACCAGAATTAACGACAAAAATATGTGACTTAATCGACGCATTTCGGCGGTAAACATACAAATATTCTTTAAGAACGAGTGTTTTTTATAAAAAGTTGCCGGTGGATGTAAGGTTTAAATGAATATTAAGCAATGCCCTCGTCAAACTTGGAATTAACCGGTAAAACAACAGAATTTAGGCAATTATTAGCGAGATTTACAATTCATTTTGCTTGGAAGTGTGTCTCAATTTAAAGAATTAGGCCATTTTAAATCACTAGATATACTATGACTAAGATAAAATCAAAAACCGTTTTGATCACCGGAGGGGCTTCAGGCATAGGTAAATTGATGGGGGAGCAGTTCCTAAAGGAGGGTGCAGACAAACTGATAATCTGGGATATTGACGAAC
>JBPCUG010000265.1:0-2640 GCA_051011275.1 Cyclobacteriaceae bacterium
TATCTAGGCTCGGGCAATAGATCTCCAGCTAGGTGCTCTTTGACAAATAGATCATACGGCACATCTTGATTAAATGCCCTGATCAAATAGTCCCGATAGTGCAATGCACCACTCACGGGATAATCAAACTCATGCCCTTTGTGCTCGGCATACCTAACCAGATCCATCCAGTGCCTAGCCCAGCGCTCGCCAAAATGCCGTGATGATAGGTATTGGTCTATCATCATTTCATAAGCTTCACCTGAATTGTTCGCAATAAAACTTTGTACATCTTCTTTGGAAGGAGGTAGCCCGGTAAGTAAATAAGATACTCTACGGATCAATGTATGTTTGTTGGCTTTTGCCGAAGGAGTGAGCTCCTTGGCCTGTAGTTCTGCTTCAACCAGATGGTCTATGACCTGTGAAGGGGAAGGATCTACCAGGGTCTGTGGTAATTTTGGTTTCTCCGGTGGGATAAAAGCCCAGTACGGTTTCCACTTTGCTCCTTGATCAATCCAGCGCTCCAACAAAGCGATCTCTCGATCGGTTAAAGTCCTCTTTACTTCAGGCGGTGGCATCCGAAATTCCGGGTCATGGGAGCTGATCCGTTCCATTAACAAACTTTTATTAGGGCTACGAGGAACGATGGCTGCGCCACCGGTTGCTAACTCGGCAGTAGCAAATTCATAAGTGTCCAAACGAACACCACCTTCTCTGGTACTAGAATCTGGGCCGTGGCAGACAAAGCAGTTTTGGGATAGGATTGGGCGAATATGATAATTGAAATCTACGGTAGTTGGCAAGGTGGGGTCATCTGGCTGATCTTTTGGCCAAAAGATTATGGCTACTAGCAACAGCAGAAGCCCAAAAATAGCCGGGAACCACTTACGGATAGACTTTTTCAACTTTTATGGAATTATTTTATCCTCCATCCAACACTAATTTACGTTATTTATAGCCCTTACGGAAGTGAAAAAGAGGTCATTGTAGGTGGAAATCCTTGCCACAGTTGATTTGCCCCAATTTATTAAGCAACAAGTTAACACTGGAAATTAATCTAAACAGGGGATAGCGGGCCAAAAAATCCTATGATCCGATCAATTTTTTCATTGTTTGGCGAAAGAAAAACCAAATCCAGGCCCTCGGGTCTGGCTGATCCATCTGCTTCAATAATTTGCCAGTTGAACCGTGCAACGCCATGATGCATGTCAATATTGGTGGTGCGGATCACCCTTGCACCGGGACGTTTATCTTGTACTTTGGCAATGTGAGATAGGAGCTCATTTGCTCCAGTTGTATGCACCGTCGGATCAGTGTAGGTGGCATCCTCCGCCCAAACTGAAGCAAGAAGTGTTGCTTTACGACTGAGATCTGATTCGTTCCATACTTGGCAATACCGATCAATGATTATGTTGATGATGTCCCTTTGATGATCGTTACTCATCGGCCAAGCAGCCTATCTCTCCATTAGGGGTTGTTTAGACTTTGACTACATTTACGGCATTCATGCCCTTCATGCCTCTCTCAAGCTCAAATTCCACCATGTTACCCTCAACTACTTCCTCGGTAAGACCATTTACATGGACAAAATACTTCTCTTGAGTTTCTAGTTCTTTGATAAAACCGAAGCCTTTGTCGTGATTAAAAAATTCAACTCTTCCTTTTCTGATAGCGGATACTTCCAGCTTTTCAGTTTTAGGAACACTCACTTCTATGGTTTCAGCCTTTACTTTTGATTTTTTGGTTGGATCTGGTGGCGTGTCGGTAATGTTCCCATTCTCATCTATGTAGGCCATCATGTTTTCCAGCCCTCCACCTTGTGAGTTGGCTCTGCGCTCTTCACGTTTTGCTTCCTTTTCTTTTCGCTTTTTTAGACGTTTTTTCTCTTTTTCTTTTTTGTTAAAGGTTTCTTGAGATTTCCCCATACTTTGTGTTTTGGTTTTCTAATGCACGAATATACTGAATTTTAAGCACTCCATTGCTACCCGTGAGCGTCTAACTTCGGGATTATGCCTATTAAATACTAGTTGACAGACCCTAATCGACAAATCGATATTAATTATTGATCGTTACTGGCTGGGTCCAAGCCATTTCATACCGAAACTCCTCAATAGGATTGTTGTGCAACTTCGTGGAAGAGATCCGGCATCGTACAAAGAGAAGGTCATCTGTCACCTCAAATTGGGCCATTGCGCCTTCTGTAGCCGTCAATTCTTCAGTTTGTGACTGCCCTTTTTTACATCCAATAAATGAGATTGTATAGGTGATTCCGGCTTCTTCCTCTACTTCGATTGACAACCTATTTTCTTCGAAGTCCAAGGTTTTAAGCGCAACGCCAGTGGTTGCATAGAACGCGCCGGCTTCCATCGAGGCTATCAAGTCCGATGGTGTGAGCGAATCTACCTGAACCATGATCCAGCCCCTGCCAGCATTGCTCCATTCGCTGCCCGATACATGATAATTGTGCGAATCATCGGTAGCCAGGCCATACATCAATGGCTGGTCGTTTTCTAAATATGATATATTGATCTGGTCCCACATTTCTTCGGTTGACATGTGCGCCGAGTCCCCTAAATTATTTACCATGTGATGGCCATTGTAAAGCTCAAAAAATCTTTCGCCTCGCAGAGCTATCATGTCTTCAAGGGCAATGGCATAGCC